>NZ_JACGUX010000094.1:0-632 GCF_014076915.1 Colwellia sp. MB02u-14 | reverse complement strand
AAGATCCGTAAGGAGCAAGAAAGTGTCGCCCATGATTTAACCCAGTTAATCGATACGGCCAATGCCCCTATTTTTGGGATTGATGCCGCAGGTCTGGTGAACGAATGGAACCAGCGCGCCGAGCAACTCACTGGCTTTGCTAAGATTGATGTCATGGGAAAAGATCTGGTGGCCGGGTTTATCACCGATGATTACAAGGCCTCGGTTAAAGGGATATTGGATAAAGCCCTGCAAGGTGAAGAGTCCGCTAATTATGAATTTCCGCTGTATACCAAAACAGGCGATCGGGTGGATGTGCTGTTGAACTCCACTTCACGCCGGGATGCCGCCGGTCATATTATGGGGGTTGTGGGGGTTGGACAAGATATCACCGAGCTCAATAAGATCCGCCTTGAGCAGGAAAGTGTCGCCAATGATTTAACCCAGTTAATCGATACGGCCAATGCCCCTATTTTTGGGATTGATGCCGCGGGTCTGGTGAACGAATGGAACCAGCGCGCCGAGCAACTCACTGGCTTTGCTAAGATTGATGTCATGGGAAAAGATCTGGTGGCGGGGTTTATCACCGATGATTACAAGGCCTCGGTTAAAGAGGTACTAGATAAGGCTCTGCAAGGTGAAGAGTCGGCTAA
>NZ_JACGUX010000093.1:0-254 GCF_014076915.1 Colwellia sp. MB02u-14 | reverse complement strand
AACTGGGTTAAATCATGGGCGACACTTTCTTGCTCCTTACGGATCTTATTGAGCTCGGTGATATCTTGTCCAACCCCCACAACCCCCACAATACGACCTGCCGCATCCCGGCGTGAAGTGGAGTTCAACAGCACATCCACCCGGTCGCCCGTTTTGGTAAACAACGGAAATTCATAGTTAGCCGACTCTTCACCTTGCAGGGCTTTATCCAATATCCCTTTAACCGAGGCCTTGTAATCATCGGTGATAAACCC
>NZ_JACGUX010000092.1:0-251 GCF_014076915.1 Colwellia sp. MB02u-14 | reverse complement strand
TCGATTAACTGGGTTAAATCATGGGCGACACTTTCTTGCTCCTTACGGATCTTATTGAGCTCGGTGATATCTTGTCCAACCCCCACAACCCCCACAATACGACCTGCCGCATCCCGGCGTGAAGTTGAGTTTAACAGCACATCCACCCGGTCGCCCGTTTTGGTAAACAACGGAAATTCATAGTTAGCCGACTCTTCACCTTGCAGGGCTTTATCCAATATCCCTTTAACCGAGGCTTTGTAATCATCGGT
>NZ_JACGUX010000091.1:0-259 GCF_014076915.1 Colwellia sp. MB02u-14 | reverse complement strand
TTTGCTAAGATTGATGTCATGGGAAAAGATCTGGTGGCGGGGTTTATCACCGATGATTACAAGGCCTCGGTTAAAGAGGTACTAGATAAGGCTCTGCAAGGTGAAGAGTCGGCTAACTATGAATTCCCGCTGTATACCAAAACGGGCGACCGGGTGGATGTGCTGTTGAACTCCTCTTCACGCCGGGATGCGGCAGGTCGTATTGTGGGGGTTGTGGGGGTTGGACAAGATATCACCGAGCTCAATAAGATCCGTAAGG
>NZ_JACGUX010000090.1:0-209 GCF_014076915.1 Colwellia sp. MB02u-14 | reverse complement strand
ATCGATACGGCCAATGCCCCTATTTTTGGGATTGATGCCGCGGGTCTGGTGAACGAATGGAACCAGCGCGCCGAGCAGCTCACTGGCTTTGCTAAGATTGATGTCATGGGAAAAGATCTGGTGGCCGGGTTTATCACCGATGATTACAAGGCCTCGGTTAAAGGGATATTGGATAAAGCCCTGCAAGGTGAAGAGTCGGCTAACTATGA
>NZ_JACGUX010000089.1:0-105268 GCF_014076915.1 Colwellia sp. MB02u-14 | reverse complement strand
TTTAAAAAATAAGATCAAACTAATTAAAAAACAAAATACCGATAAAATAACGCTCAAAAAAATAAAAAGCTCAGCAGGAATTATTTCTAAAAAAGCAGGTAGTATCATATAAAACATAAGGAACACATCAGTAACACTGTAAATATTATCAGTATTAAAGCATAGAAATATACTCAGGTTAAGTTTATTCTAGCGTTATCATTAAACAGTGAATATTTAATAATCATTTATTAAATGAATACGATCCCCCATTTTATTAAGAATAGTAATTTCGCCATCACAAACAGCAATAATTGATTTTTCCTCCTTAAATTTTTCTGAAATAATCACGCGACCACTGGCATTTTGTGGAAACTGACCAATAAAGTGCATTAATTCAAGTGAGTTATCACAATAATAAATAATAGTAACGGTACGTAGCTTAGTGTTAGTCATAATTAAGGATATTTCAGGCTTTATTTTTCAGTGTTATATCAGTGTAGTTGAAAAAGCGAACATTACTGTAGGTAATAAAAAAGCGCCCTGAGGCGCTTTCTATAAATTGATTACCACAAAATCGCCATCAATTAGCTTTTTGACTGAGCATCTTGTACTTCAATCTTAGCTTTCCAAATAGCCGGTCCAGTAACATGAACAGATTCGCCTTGAGTATCAACAGCAACTGTTACTGGCATATCTTCAACTTCAAATTCATAGATAGCTTCCATACCCATATCTTCAAAAGCAACCACTTTAGCTTTTTTGATGGCCTTTGATACGAGGTATGCTGCGCCGCCTACAGCCATTAAATACACTGACTTATGCTTTTTAATTGTTTCAACCGTAGCCGCACCACGTTCCGCTTTACCAATAGAGCCAAGTAAACCTGTTTCAGCAAGCATCATTTCCATGAATTTATCCATACGTGTTGCTGTTGTTGGTCCGGCGGGGCCAACGGCTTCATCACGTATAGCATCGACTGGGCCTACGTAGTAAATAAACTTATCCGTAAAATCTACAGGTAATTTTTCGCCTTTTGCTAACATCTCTTGAATACGCTTATGAGCAGCATCACGTCCAGTTAATATCGTACCGCTCAGTAAAACAGTTTCACCGGTTTTCCATGAGCTTATATCGGCTTTCTTTAAATCGTCAACGTTAACACGGCGAACGTTTTCACCCACTTCCCAAGTAATTTCTGGCCAGTCTTCTAACTTAGGTGGCGTTAAATTAGCGGGTCCTGAACCATCTAAATGAAAGTGTACGTGACGAGTTGCTGCACAATTAGGGATCATGACCACAGGTTTTGATGCGGCGTGCGTTGGCGCCGACATGATTTTAATATCAACAACCGTTGTTAAACCACCAAGGCCTTGTGCGCCAATGCCGAGTTTATTTACGCGTTCAAAAATTTCTAAACGGAGCTTTTCTTCTGCTGTTTCTGCACCACGGTCAATTAACTCTTGAATATCAACAGGGTCCATCAAACTTTCTTTAGCAAGCACGCCTGCTTTTTCAGCCGTACCACCGATACCTATCCCTAACATGCCCGGTGGACACCAACCTGCGCCCATTGTTGGTAGTGTTTTAACGACCCAGTCAGCAATTGAATCGCTTGGGTTTAACATTACCATTTTAGATTTATTTTCACTGCCTCCTCCCTTTGCAGCAATCATAATATCGACACCACCGCCTGGCACCATATCAATATGCACAACTGATGGTGTATTGTCTTTGGTGTTAATACGTGCGCCAGCGGGGTCTTTAACAATAGAGGCGCGTAAAGGGTTGTTTGGATTTAAATAAGCTTGTCGAGTACCTTCATCAACCATTTGCTGGACGGTTAAGTCAGTTTTATCCCATTGAACATCCATTCCGACTTTTACAAAACATGTCACTATGCCCGTATCTTGACAAATTGGGCGCTGCCCGTGAGCTGACATTCTAGAATTAATTAAGATCTGAGCAATAGCGTCTTTCGCTGCTGTGCTTTCTTCTTTATGATAAGCTTTTTCAAGTGCTTGAATGAAGTCTAACGGGTGATAATAAGAAATATATTGTAATGCATCAGCAATACTTTCAATTAAATCTTGTTGTTTAATGATAGTCATGAGGGCCTCTTTTATGCAGATCTACATATGTAGTCCAACCGCATTTTCCTACGTCCCTGAAATTACAGATAATATCGGGTCGTTAAAAAGGGTTGAAAGTTATGAATTTGCAGATATCATACCCTTCTTGTTAACGAGCTACCACAATATTATCGAGTATAACCTGTCATGTTCACTATTTCTGCCCAGCACTTTACTGTAGACAAATCGATTGATGTAGCCGCACTATTCTCAGTTTTTAGTCAACAGCCTTGGGCGATGTGGCTTGATTCCTGTGGGAATAAAAAGGCGCCTTCTCACGTTGATAGTAATTTTGACATTATGGTTTGGCAACCAGAAGTCACACTAACCACACACGGTGAACAAACTGAAATACATTGGCTAAAAGATAACAAGAAAGAAATTAGTGATGAAAACCCCTTAACACTTATTAAAAATATTCAGCAACAGTGTTTTAGTGATATTAACGTTACTCGTAGCCATCTGCCTTTTAATGGTGGCAGTCTTGGGTATTTCTCTTATGACTTAGGTCGACGCTTTGAAGCACTACCTAATCTAACCACCCATGATATTGATTTAGCTGAAATGTCAGTTGGCATCTATTTACACGCTTTAATTTTTGATCACAAACAGCAGCAGTTCTGGCTTGTTTGTCCACAATCACTTCGCAAAAGCTTAACCGTTACTATAAATGAGCAACTCGCTTTAGCCGCTCAATGCCAACAAGCAACTGAAAAGTTTTCATTAACGTCAACGTGGCAATCGAATATGAGTAAAGCCAGTTATAATGAAAAATTTCAACAAGTACAAAACTATTTATTGTCCGGTGATTGCTATCAAATTAATTTAGCTCAGCGTTTTAAAGCGACTTATCAAGGTAATGAATTTGACGCTTATTGTGCACTTCGTGAGAAAAACAAAGCACCATTTTCTGCTTTTTTACGGTTTAATAATGCAAGTATTTTAAGTATTTCTCCTGAACGATTCTTACAAAAAATAGCGAATAAAGTACAAAGTAAGCCCATTAAAGGCACCAAACCACGAAGCGATGATGCGACCATTGACCTGCAAAATTCGATTGATTTACAGCATTCAGAGAAAGATCGCGCCGAAAACTTAATGATTGTAGATTTACTCAGAAATGACATCAGTAAAGTTTGTATGCCCGGTTCAGTCAAAGTTCCTAAGTTGTTTAACATTGAAAGCTTTCCTGCGGTTCATCATTTAGTGAGTACTGTTGAAGGTGAATTAGCACCGCAGTATCAGGCGACAGACTTATTAGCTGCATCATTTCCTGGTGGCTCAATTACCGGCGCCCCAAAAATAAGAGCCATGGAAATTATTGACGAATTAGAACCCCATCAACGCAGTATTTATTGTGGCTCTGTTGGCTATATCTCGGCTTGTGGAAACATGGACACGAGTATTACCATTCGTACTTTATTATGTGAAAGAAACATCGTAACAAAAGAAAACGCCCTCTATTGCTGGGCTGGAGGTGGTGTGGTTGCAGATTCAAAGGTAGACTGTGAATATCAAGAAACCTTTGATAAAGTAAATAAAATATTACCTGTGTTATCAGCACTTTAATTTTTCGCTCCTTTTGCTGTTTTAGCTTTACTCGCAATGGATGGATTTATAATGACAAAGCATGATTTTCTGCAAAAATTTCAGTTATCAATACTCAACGATTCACTTCATCAATATCAGCACCATGCGACGCTTAAACCTGCAGCCGTTCTTATTGCCTTAATTGAAGAAAATAAACAGTTATCTGTTGTGCTTACCAAACGCGCCAGCCATTTAAAGCATCATCCAGGACAAATTAGTTTTCCAGGCGGTAAAATGGAAGATTTTGATGCAGGTTTCGTTAGCGCGGCAATTAGAGAAGCTGAAGAAGAAATAGGCCTAAATAGTGACAACATAAATATTGTCGGTCAATTGCTCCCTTATGAAACAATCAGCGGCTATGTGGTTACCCCCATTATCGCTTTTATTGACAAGAAACAACATTATGTAATGGATGAAAATGAAGTTGCTGAAATTTTTCACGTACCCTTACAGCACTTTCTCAACATTAGTAATCATTATACCGTTACCATAGAGCGCCATCGAAAACCATTTTCAATTCACTTTACGCCCTTTGAGCACCATAACATATGGGGCGCAACCGCCGTCATGCTTAAAGATTTAGCCATTCAATTATCATAACGTTTAAATGTATGTCTAATATCACCTATAATTAAGCTATTATTGTTTTTCATGGTGATAGCTTTCAGTTACAATTACCGAAGATAATTCCAACTTTTGTTAATTTTAACAAAATAAATGCAGGTTTTAAGTATGATTAGTGTATTTGATATGTTTTCCATTGGCATTGGCCCTTCAAGCTCCCACACCGTAGGTCCAATGAAAGCTGCGAAGTTATTTGTTGAACAGCTCAAAAATGAGAATAAATTAACCCAAACAACGCGCGTAAAATGCGAGCTTTTTGGCTCATTAGGGCAAACAGGTATTGGCCATGGTACCGGTAAAGCTGTTATTTTAGGCTTGTCTGGTGAAAACCCTGACACGATTGCCGTAGAAGATATTGATTCAATTCTTGAAGCTGTGGTTAGTAGCCAACACATATCACTTAATGGCGAACACGTTGTTTCATTTCCTAAAAATGACGCTATTATTTATCATCGTCGTAAAACGTTGCCGGCTCACTCTAATGCGATGACTATATTCGCTTATGCAGAAATTGCAGGGAAAGAAAGTACTTTATTACTCGAACAAACATACTATTCAATTGGTGGCGGTTTTATTGTTAACGCACGCGACTTTGAAAAAGAAAAAGACAAAGCACTATCTCTTCATAATAATATAAAACGCCCACATTATTTTTCATCAGCAACCGAGTTGATTAACGAAGCGAATGAAAAAAACCTCAGGATCAGTACTATCATGATGAACAATGAAAAGTGCTTAGCTGATGAAGCGACAGTTAGAGCTAAGTTAGTTGATATTTGGCAAGCAATGAAAGATTGTGTTGACCGTGGTATTAAAACAGAAGGCATTTTACCTGGTGGTTTAAAAGTTGCGCGCAGGGCCCCGGCCCTATTTAAAGCATTGTCAGTTGAGAATAATAATGATCCACTTATTGCTATGGATTGGGTGAACTTATTTGCATTAGCGGTTAATGAGGAAAATGCCGCCGGTAGCCGTGTAGTTACTGCCCCAACTAATGGCGCCGCTGGTATTATTCCTGCTGTGCTGTGTTATTACGATAAATTTGTTAAACCCGTTGATGAAGACACTTGTGTTCGCTACTTGCTAACTGCAGCAGCCATTGGCATTTTGTACAAAACAAATGCATCAATTTCTGGTGCAGAAGTGGGTTGTCAGGGCGAAGTGGGTGTTGCTTGCTCTATGGCTGCAGGTGCATTAACTGAAATTATGGGAGGCACGCCAAGTAAAGTAGAAAACGCAGCAGAAATAGGTATGGAGCATAATTTAGGATTAACCTGTGATCCTGTTGGTGGTTTAGTACAAGTTCCTTGTATTGAACGTAATGCAATGGGCTCGGTTAAAGCGATTAACGCCTCTCGCTTAGCATTACGCGGAACGGGGAATCAAAAGGTACCACTGGATAAAGTGATTAAAACCATGTGGGAAACAGGCAACGATATGAAAACTAAATATAAAGAAACTTCACGTGGCGGCTTAGCGGTGAACATTACTGAATGTTAAGACATTTTTAATCGCAAAGCGTCAACAGACAAAGGGTTGATGGCAGAGCATTTCCGTTCCTTACTATCGATGGCACCACGGCATACCGTTCATCCTGAACATTCGTCGTTCCTTGCCATCCATGGCACCACGGCATACCGTTCATCCTGAACATTCGTCGTTCCTTGCCATCCATGGCACCACGGCATACCGTTCATCCTGAACATAAAAAAGCGACTAATACCAGTCGCTTTTTTATTGGGGGTTTTTGAGCTTAAATCACGCGTTTATTAACGAATAGGTAATTTAATATCAACAAACATTTCATCTATTTCATTATTGTTTTTCAATAAGACAGCTTTAGTTACTAAATCACGATTTAAGTGAGGAGCAAACCGCTCGATAAAATCAAACATATATCCCCGTAAAAAAGTACCGCGTCTAAAACCTATTTTGGTCGTACTTGAATTAAATAGATGACTTGCATCGATAGCCACTAAATCACTATCAATTCGAGAGTCTATTGCCATTGTTGCAATGACACCGACACCAACACCTAAACGAACATACGTTTTAATCACATCAGCATCAGTTGCTGTAAACGCTATTTTAGGCTCCATACCCACACTATTAAAGGCGGTATCGAGTTCTGAACGGCCAGTAAAACCAAAAACATAAGTCACTAAAGAATACTTTGCTAAGTCTTCAATGGTGATGCCTTGTTTCTTCGCTAAAGGGTGATCAGGTCGCACAATAATACTGCGGTTCCAGTGATAGCAAGGTAACATGACTAAATCGTTATATAAGTGCAATGATTCTGTCGCTATCGCAAAGTCCGCATCGCCTTTTCCAGCAGCATCACTTATTTGTGAGGGAGTACCTTGTGACATTTGCAAAGAAACTTTTGAGTACTTTTTCATGAAACCTTTGATGACTTCAGGTAAGGCGTAACGCGCTTGGGTATGCGTTGTTGCTATACGTAATTTTCCTTCATCTGGCTGAGTATGCTCACGGGCAACCGCTTTTATGGCTTCAACTTTAGAGAGGATTTCTGTAGCTATGTTAATCACTTCGTTACCTGGCGCGGTAACATGAGTTAAATGTTTACCACTACGTCCAAATATTTGAATACCGAGTTCATCTTCTAGCATACGAACTTGCTTGCTTATGCCCGGTTGAGAGGTAAATAAGCTTTCGGCTGTTGCAGACACATTTAAATTATTGTTGAGTACTTCAACAATGTAGCGCAGTTGTTGCAGTTTCATAATTATACTTCAAAATTTTTATACTGATTGCTTATGCAAAAAATATATACTTAAATGAAAACTTATTCCATATTAATTTTAATTAATATGCTAATTTTTGTGATTAACTTTAAAAATGTAGGATTATTACAACAATAATACCAAAAAGTCACATGAAGCCGCGGTGATATTTTCAAATGACATTTTTAATTAAAAATAAAAACATATCAACTGTCTTAAACACTCCTTACTGATAAAAGGTTCATATAAGGCTATGCTAATGTGTACATTTTTTGTAGACTGCGTTAAAGACATTTTCATTTTCATAGACGAGTAGTTAATATTATGGGCATTATCATTGCTTTAATTATTGCATTAATCATTATTGTTGTAGCTGTTAGTGCATTTCAGCAACACAAAGAAAAACAAGATAAAGCAAAACGAACAAAAGCAGCTAAGCAAAAAGCAATTATAGATGAAAGTGAAGATCTTATTATTAAACTTGCTAATTTGCCAAGCAACCCTAATATTGTCAATATTCTTAATCGTCGCAGCCTAACCGCTGCAAAAATGATGAGGTCTATTTTACCTGAATCAAAGCAAATAAAAAATAAGGTAAATGAAATAGAATCAAGGTTAAAAGCCTCTGAAGAACTTTCAGCTTCGCAACCAGAACAAGAAGAACAATTCATTCTTCCTGATAATGAACAACAACTTGTTGCTATTTTACAGTCTATTAAAAAATTACGACTTACCTTAAAATCAGAGCAAGCCAAAGGTGCATTAGACGCACAAACATTCACTCATGAAGATAAAAAACTCGACACTATGCAACTTCAAATTGGTGTGGAAAGTTTGTTAAAGCGTGGTAATATCGCTCATGAAAAAGAGATGTTAGGTTCAGCCCGCCAATATTATGAAAAAACACTACAAACATTGTCATCGCACCCTTTGCAGTCGGAATATACAACGAATAAAAAAGCTGAAGTTGAGATTAAACTCGAAGAAATAACCAATGCACTTAAAACCACAAACGCTAAAGATGCTGCCAAGAAAGCTAAAGATCAAGAAGACGATATAGATATGTTATTTCAACCAAAGAAAAAATGGTAACAATCTACCCTTAGTAAAGATTCAAACCAGCATTTTGCTGGTTTTTTATTCTCTTTTAACAGCCGATTTAACTCATGAAAACATCGCCCAGTCATATACCTGTCATTAACCTCCCCTCATTGCTGAGAAAAATTATAAAAGCTTATGCCCTTAAAGCCGGTATAAGAGCATGTGGCTGTGAACTTTATAGGATTGGTCGTTCTCGTAATTGGCAGCTAAAAGCGAGCTTTGAGCAATTAGAAGCGGTTGTCGCATTTATACAAGGTTCAGAAGAACCCAGCTGGCAGTGGCTAGTCAGTTATTTAATGAGCCAACGACAAGCCCTCAGTCATGATGAACTTATGCGAATAGCCCAATTAAAGTCTCCTCTTACTGTTAACCAGTTAATGGCTCGCACTGACTGTACGATTATTGAAGCAAGAAAAGTGATAGATGAATTAGAATGGCAGTAGAATAAAAGACTTACAAGCTGTATTCCCTCTATTAGAACGAGTACTATAGCTAGATTAGCATTACTTACTTTATGGAAAATCATGGCACTAAAAGCAACAATCAATAAAGCCAGTATACAGCTGTCTGATATGGACAGAAATTACTACGACACCCTCAATTTAACCATCGCCCAGCACCCTTCGGAAACAGATATCCGCATGATGGTTCGTCTGTTAGCCTTCATTTTAAACGCAAGTGAAAATTTGCAGTTTGGTAAAGGCGTTAGTGACGAAGAGGAAGCCGCTATCTGGCAAATTAACTACTCAGAAGTCATTGAATTATGGATAGAGCTTGGCCAGCTTGATGAAAAACGTCTTAAAAAAGCATGTAATCGTGCCCAAAAAGTTATTCTTTACACCTATGGTAGTAGTGCGGAAACATGGTGGAAACAATCACAAAATAAATTGCGCTTACTGAATAAACTTTCCGTCGAGATGGTTAGTCAAGAAACCTGTGAGGCATTAGCAAAACTCGCTGGACGCTCAATGGACTTTCAATGCAGTATTCAAGATGGCCAGTTATGGCTAACCGCAGGCGATGAAACCCTTTTAATTGAAACGACAACATTACAATAATAACTAAGGACAAATAATGATAATAAAAAACAACCTTAAAAAAAACTGTTTATCCTTAGCGCTGCTCGCTGGAATAACCTTGCTTTCAGCCTGTGGTGAACAACCAACACCTGCGGTGAAAATTGCTAAAATGACCTCAATACAAGTTGTGAAAGATATCACTTACCTAGCGAGCGATAATCTAAAAGGGCGAGCAAGCTTTTCACCAGGAATTGATCAAGCCGCTGATTATATTAGCCAACGTTTTACAGAAATAGGGTTAACTCCACTTGATACGAATAAAGACTTCAAGCAAACCTTTAAAGTCACCAGCATTATGCCCAGCAGTTTAACGGTAACATTAAACGGTAATGCCATTGAGGTCGCCCAATTAGGTATGGCAAGCACCATCGCGACGCTTGCATGGAACAGTGCAGAAGATGTTAATACCCATATTATTGGCGAAACTGACAATATGCGTGCGGCTTTAGGTAAAATCAATAATGAGGGCGGCGAACACTTTGTTATTATTCATTCAGCTCACGCGAAAACGTTTGCCGGTTATCAAGGTTACTTTAAACGAGGCTTAACTAAGCTTAGTCTTAAGCACCAAGGTGCTATTGTTATGGTGTTAGCTGATGACAGTGAAATAACCTCTCTAGTGGTTAATGCGGCCACGAGCATTACTGAGAAAACGTTAACCAATATTGTTGCGATACTCCCAGGCAAAGATAAAAATCTAGACAAGGCAAAAGAAGTCGTTTTATATTCATCTCACTACGACCACTTAGGGTTAAGCGCAGATGGTAAAGAGGTTTTTAATGGTGCTGATGATGATGCATCAGGTACTTCAGCTGTTATTAACCTTGCACAGCATTACGCGAGCCAAGGTACTAATAAAAGAACATTGATGTTCAGCGCTTTTACTGCTGAGGAAATTGGTGGCTTTGGCTCGAAATATTTTTCACAACAATTGAACCCTGATGATGTCGTGGCAATGATCAACATTGAAATGATCGGTAAACCTTCAAAATTTGGTGCGGGTACAATGTGGATGACAGGAATGGAACGTTCAAACTTAGGCGAATTACTTAACGCCAGCTTGCAGGAAAAAAACACGAAAGTCTACAAAGACCCATACCCTGAGCAAGGTTTATTTTATCGTTCAGACAATGCGACACTCGCCAGACTAGGTGTTCCAGCCCATAGTTTTAGTAGCACACAACTTGATAAAGATCAGCATTATCATCAAATATCTGATGATATCAATAGCCTAGACTTAGATTCGATGTACGAGGTTATAGAGTCGTTATCCGTAGCGACTCAAGGGTTAGTCGATGGCAGTATTACGCCAACACGTATCGATGTAAGTACCGTTCGAGCAAGTGGAAAAATTTACTAAGTATTGCCATTCATTCTAAACATTGTCACTGTTTGTCATCGACGTACGAGGATGTAATACTGTCGTAAAGAAATGGATGCCTACAAGGATGTAGGTATTTATGATTTTATGATTTTATGATTTTATAGAACATAAATAATGACCGTTCATCGTGAACATAAAAAGCTGGCTAGATCTTATCAATCACAACGCATTTGGTACTCTAATTCACTCTGCCCAGTAACAATAAAACCATGGCGTAAATATAAAGAGATCACCGGATTTGCCAACAAAACGTTTAAAGTTAATGGCAACTTAAGTTCCTTCGCTTTTTTTTTGACTAACACTAAAACTCTACTGCCCACTCCTTTTCCTTGATATTGTGGAGATATTTGCAACTGTCTGATATGTAATTTATCAGCTAAAACACCCAATTTTATCAATCCTATGGGCTGTTTATTTATCAAAATAATAGATGAATCAGCAAAGAACTCATTGATCCGTTCGAGGTGCTGTTGATCAGATAAATTTAGTCCCGCGCTTACAAGATGATCTCCCATTGAGGCTTTTCTTAATTGCAGTAAATAGGGAATATCACTTCGCTGTGCTTGTCGAAATCCTATTGTTACTTTTCCATCATTTTGCATATTTTTACGTTTTTTTAATCACGAATTACCCACGACTCAATACAATACATAAAAACCACTAATCGTGTCTACTAAAGAACCTATAACGGCTAATGATAAATTTATCGATGAATGATGATTAACAAGCAACGCAGTCTGCTAACATAACGTTTAATAAAATATTTTCACAGTAAGGAAAATCATGGAGTTGAAGATAATACCTGTTGTACAAGTACTATTCGCTGTTATCTTGATGATAACCTTCAGTAAATTGTGGCCTATGTTTTCATTCAATTGGCCAGCGTACCTGATAGTTGCTCTATTGTTATTAGTACTTTCGGTGGGTGTGGGTATTTCAGCCATAGTCAGTTTTAAAAAACATAAAACAACGGTTAACCCAACAAAGCCAGAAACAAGTTCAACAGTCGTCAGTTCAGGCATTTATGCTATTTCTCGTAACCCTATGTATTTAGCCATGCTTATAGCTCTCGTATCTCTCACTTATTACTTACAGCATTTGATGTGCTTACCCGTGATACTCATTTTTATAAGTTACATGACGCGTTATCAAATTATTCCAGAAGAACAGATGTTAATGAAGATATTTGGTCAGCAGTATAAAGATTACCAGACAAAAGTTAGGCGGTGGTTATAACCCATTCCTTAAAAATAAATTTATCTACGTTTTCGATGCACTAATGCACCGGAAGACAGAGTGTATGAGAAAGAGTTGAACATAAAAAATCCCTCCATTTGAAGGGATTTTTTATAGCATGAGAATGTTTAAGCTTTTTTCAAATACGCTGAAACTAAAACAATACGCGTACCATTTACTTTACCTTCTATGTGCTCAGGGTTATCTGTTAGTGTGATGCCACGCACCATAGTGCCCTGCTTAGCCGTAAAATTAGCGCCTTTTACTTTTAAATCTTTAATGAGGGTAACATCGTCACCATCTTGTAATTCAGTGCCGTTACTGTCTCGTGTTGGTCCTTCGCGCTCAGCGGCTGCGATACCTTGCTCTGCCCAGGTTTTTACATCATCTTCCATGTAAATCATTTCAAGTGCATCTTGTGCCCAGCTTTCTGCAGAAAGCTTATGAAGCAGTCGATACGACATTACTTGCACGGCAGGTTCTTGGTTCCACATACTGTCATTTAGACAACGCCAGTGACTAACATCTATTTCTGCTTCACCATTAATTTGTGCCATACAAGTAGCACAGAGATATATACACTGCTGAGCACTTAAATCACTGGTTGGGGGGACTGGAAATACCGCTAGTTTGTCGATTGAGGTACACAATTCACAGCGAGTGTTACTGCGTGCTTTTAATGCATTTTCGGTAGGCATAATATTAATTCACTAATTTTTGGGAAGATAATTTTTCGCCATTATGCTCCTAATGAAGTGATTTAAAAAGTGCTGATTAATCACTGAAGGTAAATGGCGCTCCCCTTTCATTTAAAGACAGTACGTTAGGCATTACAATACCGTCTTTAAATTAAGGGTAAAAGCTATTGATCTAAGTTTTTAGTGATATGGTGTGAGGCTGCTGCGGTAAAAATAACATCTGTAGAGCTATTCAACGCCGTCTCAGCAGAATCTTGAATAACACCAATAATAAAACCTATTGCGACAACTTGCATCGCAATGTCACTATCGATACCAAACAAACCACAAGCCAATGGAATAAGTAATAACGACCCACCTGCCACACCAGAAGCACCACAAGCTGATATCGAAGCAACAACACTCAATAAAATAGCCGTCGCAAAATCAACTTCAATATTTAAAGTATTCGCCGCGGCAAGTGTTAAAACGGTAATAGTAATCGCGGCTCCCGCCATATTAATAGTTGCCCCTAAAGGGATTGAAACGGAGTAAGTGTCTTCATGTAGGTTAAGCTTTTCACATAATTCCATATTCACAGGAATATTTGCCGCCGAACTACGCGTAAAGAACGCAGTAATGCCTGATTCTTTTAAACACGTGAGTACTAACGGATAAGGATTTTTACGCATAATAAAATAAACAATAATAGGATTAACCACCAACGCAATAATAAGCATTGAACCTAAAAGCACCAGTACTAAATGACTAAATTCACCCAAGGTATTAAAACCTGTTGTTGCTATCGTATTAGCAACTAAGCCCATAATACCTAAAGGTGCGAAACGAATAACCAATTTGACAACACTTGAAATAGCTTCAGCAAAATCATGCACCATCACTTTTGTTGATTCACTGCCTTTTTTTAAGGCGAAACCTAAGCCTAACCCCCAAGCTAAAATTCCAATAAAATTCCCTGTAACAACAGCATTGAAAGGGTTGTCAACAATTTTAAATGCTAACGTTGATAATATTTCACCTAAACCTTGTGGTGGATTAGCATTTGCGCCAACTATATCTAACGTTAATTGCACAGGAAAAGCAAAACTTAATGCGACAGCGACTAAGGCAGCACTGATTGTTCCAAGTAAGTAAAGACCAACTATAGGTTTTAAGTTAGCGTCACTATTGGGTTTTTGATTTGCAATTGATGAGGCGACTAAAGCGAGCACCAAAATAGGAGCAACCGCTTTTAATGCACTAACAAATAAACTCCCTAGTATAGAAAATGACTGAGCTATTTCAGGTGAAACAAGGGCAATAAGAACCCCAAAAATAATTGCAATAATGATTTGGTTTACGATGTTCATAGATTTTAGCTTGCCAAATAGCGACTGGTTTTCTAAAGAAGTATTATCTGTTGTCATAGTTTTTCTTATATTAGTTATTGTTCTTATTATTAAGATAAGGTGTTGATGAAAGATTTTTACCACTTATGTACCAACACTGTCTAGTTTATTCGTTACACGGTCACTTTATAAAGACAGTTCACCCTCCCATGAAAGCGAAAAAGCTGAACTTTCGTTATCTGCTGAATAAGCCTTACAGACAAACTGCCCTATTACAGCAACTAATTCATTGTCATAAAATAGAAAAGGCAATCTTTTTCTCTGCCAAGGTGGAATAACAAGCTCTTGTAAGACCTTTTTTACAGGCCGTGAATGCTGCCGGTATTGCGGCAAACATTTTGGGTTTTCATGAGAAAATCGAATGGTGACTATTTCGTTATTTATTGGCTTTTTAATAAACGCTTGCCAATGTTTAGTTAAGGGCTTTTCACGAGTGGGCATAAAAAAGCTCAATAAACCGAGTTTATCTGGAAGCACGATATTGACGAGTTTTTTATCTGCTAAAGCCGCTAAATTGACATCATGCTGCCATAAAGAAAGGTCTTGGAAAATAGGTGTTAAATACAGTTCGCCTTTAAATCGCCTTATGCAACACTCAGCTAATTGAACAATCGGCGACTTATCAACGTCTGCATTTAACTGCTGACATATTTGCTTTAGTTGCTGACGACTTGGCATTAAAAAATCACCAAGTGATAGAAAATAGCGTAACAGATTCTTAAGCCGCGGTTCACTCAAGCTATTCAAATAAAGCACAGAAAGCCTATTCGCTGAGTGCTGGCAATTAGTTAAGTCTTGCTCCGCTAATTCATCAAGTAACTGCTGCGCTTCAAGACAATGCTCGGCACTTCGTGCAATGGTTTTGTTGATACTTGGCCAGCGCTCAGTTAATTTAGGTAAGATTTGGTGGCGAAGAAAATTTCGATCAAAGCGCTCATCAATATTAGATTCATCTTCTATCCAGTCTAACGCATGCTCTTTTGCATAAGCTTCAATCTGTGTTCGAGAAATCGTTAATAAGGGTCTAACAAGTAACTGAGCTGCGAACGTTATTTCACTTTGCATCGCTGACAAACCTTTTAAACCCGAGCCTCTTTTTAGCGCGAGTAGGAAGGTTTCCGCTTGGTCGTCACTATGATGACCCGTAACAATTAAGTCATTTGATGTCGCAACTGACTTGAGTGCTTTATAACGTGCATCACGCGCTTGTGCTTCTAAACTCTGTTGTGCCGTGGCTTGCACATTTACAGGAATAATTTCTAACGGAAGATCAAATTCTTGGCATTGTTCTTTAGCAAATGCTTGCCATTTAAAAGCATTAGGACTTAAGCCATGATCAACATGACAGACACGAATATTGCTATTAATTGCATTTTGTTTTTTTAAAGAAGCAAGATTGTGTAAAAGAACTTGTGAGTCAATACCGCCACTGTAGGCAATAAGGAGTGATGATGTAGGATGTTGAGAAAAAAAATCTCTTAACGTATTTTCAATCATAATTTACTTTGTAAATTGACACTGGCATGAACAAAGCTGCAGCTTTAACTTACATATAAAGATACATAAGATAAAGCGGCAACTTTATCAGTAAAATGTTAAATAACACTTTACCGATGTCGGCTTAAAACGACTTAACAGTAACCGAAAGACATTAATCTGTCATAACGCTTTTCTATTAATTCATCTTTTGATAACCCTTCTAACTCAGCAAGATTTGATTTTAATTCTTGCTTTAAGTTAGCGGCCATAATATCCATATCACGATGCGCGCCACCTAATGGCTCTTCAACAATATTATCAATAAGCTCTAACTCTTTAATACGTGTAGCCGTAATACCCATTGCGGCAGCAGCAGTCGGTGCTTTTTCTGCCGTTTTCCACAAAATTGAAGCACAACCTTCAGGAGAAATTACTGAATACGTAGAGTATTTGAGCATATTAACGCGGTCACCCACGCCAATCGCTAATGCCCCACCAGAACCACCTTCACCAATAACCGTACAAACAATGGGTACCGTTAATCGTGACATCACTTTTAAGTTCATCGCTATCGCTTCACTTTGACCACGTTCTTCTGCACCAATACCTGGGTATGCGCCTGGGGTGTCAATAAAGGTGATGATTGGCATATTGAAACGTTCAGCCATTTGCATTAAGCGTAAAGCCTTGCGGTAACCTTCAGGGCGAGGCATACCGAAGTTGCGTTTAACTTTTTCTGCAGTTGAACGGCCTTTTTGATGACCAATAATCATGACGGGCTTTCCGTCTAAGCGTGCAGTACCGCCAACAATAGCGCGATCGTCTGCGTAATGTCTGTCACCTGCGAGCTCGTCGAATTCAGTAAAGATGCGCGGAATATAATCAAGCGTATATGGACGCTGTGGATGACGTGCAACGCGAGCTGTTTGCCAAGGGTCAAGATTAGCGAAAATCTTTTTGGTTAACTCTGCATTTTTACCACGTAATTGGGTAATTTGCTCTTCGAGATCAAGATCTAATTCTTGACCATTATTCACTAATTCTAATTCTTCAATTTTTGCATCAAGCTCTGCAATAGGTTGCTCGAAATCTAAAAAATTTAATGACATATGATTATTCTTACCTATGTTCTATGCCGTTTTATCAACAACAGCATTATTATTCGAATAAAGTACTGAGTAATCATCAATGACGACTCAGTTGTTAACAAAGTCGTCATCGACATTGTTATAAATTGTTTGTATGGGTTAACAATAAGTTACCATTTAATGCGACCTGAATCATTTAAACCTTAAAGTGACATCTCCATCACCTAATAAAGTTTTCAATGCATGTAATAAAGGGTCTGCAGGCGTTACACGCCATTGTACGCCTAATTCTAGCATAGCTTTTGCTTCATCTCTTTGATAAAACAGGCGAACTGGGCATGTACCATCTTTGTACGGTGTTAATACATCAGTAAATTTGTCAATAAAACCTTCACCTGCCTTAGTTTTATTAACATTTATATCAACTGAAGTAACATAATTTTCTCGAGCATCGGCAACAGTCATGATATCTCGAGCGGTCATTGTAATGCCTCCGGAGTATTCATCAAAGCTGACCTGTCCGCTACACACTAAAATAGCATCGCTAATGAGCAATTCAGCAAATTTATCATAGTCATCAGGAAAGAGTCTAATATCCATTCGAGCACTTTTATCGTCAAGCGTAACCAATGCCCATCGTCTACCCCGTTTATTGACCATCACTCTTACGCCTAAGACCAAACCTACGGCAACGGTAGTTTTATCTTTGCTAGTTGGCTGCAAGCTTACTAAGCGCCCTGAGGCGTAGTACTTAATCTCACTTAAGAATCGATTAATGGGGTGGCCTGTTAGATATAGGCCCAGTGTCTCTTTTTCGCCATTAAGCCAAACTTCCTCTGCCCACATTGGCACATCTTTAAACGCTTGTCGGGTATCTTCTGGCTCTTCATTAATTAAGCCAAATAAATCATTTTGCCCAACCGCTTGTGCTTTTGCGTATTGATCTGCCGCTTTAATCGCTTCAGGTAACGTTTCAAATAAAACGGCTCGATTAGGCACTTCTTTGCCATTAATTATTTTTTTCGGACCTAAGCTATCCATTGCCCCCGCTTTGACCAATTTTTCTAAGACACGCTTATTAATTTTTTTCAGATCAAGGCGAGCACAAAAATCAAAAAGGTCGCTAAATTCTCCCCCAAGCTCACGTGCAGCAATAATGGCTTCAATAGGCCCCTCTCCCACACCTTTTACTGCGCCGATACCATAAACAATTTGATCTTGTTCGTTAACCGTAAATTTATATTGGCCAGCGTTGACATCCGGAGGGAGTAAATCGATGCCCATATTGCCACATTCATCAACGAGGGTAACAATTTTGTCAGTGTTATCGATATCTGCTGACATTACCGCAGCCATAAAGGGGGCAGGAAAATGGGTCTTCATCCATAAGGTTTGATAAGAAACCAGTGCATAAGCCGCTGAATGCGATTTATTAAAACCATAACCAGCGAATTTTTCAACCAGATCGAAGATTTTCATGGCGAGTTCGCCATCAACACCACGGTCAATGGCACCTTGCTCAAAACCTGCACGTTGCTTCGCCATTTCTTCTGGCTTTTTCTTACCCATAGCACGGCGCAGCATATCGGCGCCACCTAACGAGTAACCAGCCAATACTTGTGCAATTTGCATTACCTGCTCTTGGTATAAAATAATACCGTAAGTGGGTTCAAGAATAGGTTTTAAATCAATATGCTGCCATGTAGCATCGGGGTAGCTAACGACTTCACGACCGTGTTTACGTTCGATAAAGTTATCAACCATGCCTGACTGCAGTGGGCCAGGTCTAAAGAGTGCCACAAGCGCGATAATATCTTCAAAGCAATCAGGTTTTAGTTTAGCAATAAGCGATTTCATACCACTAGACTCAAGCTGGAAAACAGCCGTTGTTTCTGACCTCAATAACACCTTAAAGCTAGCGGGGTCTTCTAATGGGATGCGCGAAATATCGATAGGTGCTTTGCCTTCCTTTAACAACTTTACATCGGCCATTTCAATAGCCCACTGTAAAATGGTTAACGTTCTAAGCCCTAGAAAGTCAAACTTGACTAACCCCGCATCTTCAACATCATTTTTATCAAACTGTGTGACCGGATTCTTACCTTCGTCGTCACAATAAAGTGGCGCAAAATCTGTGATGGTCGTTGGTGAAATAACAACTCCACCAGCATGTTTACCCGCATTACGTGTTGTACCTTCTAAAATACGACACATATCAATTAGATCTTTTACCTCAGAGTCTTGCGCATAAGCTTCAGGTAATTTTGGCTCTTCCTCGAAAGCTTTCGCTAAAGTCATTCCCGGTGTTGGCGGAATAAGTTTTGAAATACGGTCAACAAAACCATAAGGATGGCCAAGTACACGGCCAACATCTCGAATAACCGCTTTTGCTGCCATCGTACCAAAGGTGATAATTTGCGACACTGCATCACGGCCATAAAGTTCAGCAACGTGGTCGATCACTTCATCTCGTCTGTCCATACAGAAATCGATATCAAAATCGGGCATTGATACACGTTCAGGATTCAAGAAACGTTCAAAAAGTAAGTCGTATTCAAGGGGATCTAAGTCAGTGATTTTTTGTGCATAGGCTACGAGTGATCCAGCACCAGAACCACGACCGGGGCCAACAGGAATGTTGTTATCTTTACTCCACTGAATGAACTCCATGACGATCAAGAAATAACCGGGAAAACCCATATTATTTACAACTTTAAGCTCAATGGCTAAACGTTCATCGTAAGGTTTACGGTTTTCAGCAAAGTCTGGCGAATCTTTATCGAATAAGGTTTCTAAACGGTCTTGTAGGCCTTCTTCTGATACTTTAACGAGGTAATCTTCTATCGATAAACCTTCAGTGGGAAAGTCTGGTAAAACATATTCACCAAGCCTTACAGTAACATTACAGCGTTTAGCGATTTCTACGGTATTTTCAAGAGCCTCAGGAATATCGGAAAATAATTCACACATTTCCTCTTCACTACGAAGGTATTGTTCTTGAGAATATTTTTTAGGGCGTCGTTTATCATTAAGCGTAAAACCATCATGTATGGCAACACGTATTTCATGGGCATCAAATCGCTTCGGAGAAATAAACATCACTTCATTGGTAGCAACCACTGGGAGTGATACCCTTTCGGCAAGCTCTACCGCTAAATGAATATAGTTTTCTTCATTTTCTCTATTGGTTCTGATCAATTCAAGGTAAAAGCAGTTAGGAAAATACTGTTGATAAAAGTCAACCATTTGCTCAACAAGATCAGTATTTCCTTTAATTAACGCTTTACCAATATCACCTTCGCGACCAGCCGATAATAGAATTAACCCTGGCGCATATTTAATCAACCAAAGCTTATCGATAACCGCTTTGCCTTGAATGTGACCGCGAAGATAGGCTTGAGAAATAAGTTCGGTTAAATTTTTATAACCGACATTATCTGTCGCTAAGACAACAATGCGAAAAAGTTCATTTTCTAACTCTTCACTTTTCACCCAGAAATCACAGCCAATAATAGGCTTAATACCCGCACCATGAGCAGCATGATAATACTTAACCAAACCACAAAGGTTGGTTTGGTCAGTAAGTGCAATGGCTGGCATTCCTAAATCGGCCGCTGTAGCGATAATAGGTTTTACTTTATTCAAACCGTCACACATTGAATAGTCACTGTGCACGCGTAAATGAATAAACTTGGGTTGAGGCCCAGGCTGAACGATTTCTTGCGCTAAATCATTAATCTCAACTAATGCTTGTTCAGACATTAGCACGTCACCTGAGTTGTATCTGCTTTGGTTTTAGTAGGTAAAACACCTTGCATAGCAATAACCTGTGCTACTGGTTTAAAGCTGGCACGGTAACAATCAAGTACACCATGCTCTACAATTTTTTCTAAGTGCGCTTTCGTTGGGTAGCCTTTATGCTTAGCAAAGCCATACTCAGGATGTAATTCATCTAAAGCAAACATCTCATCGTCTCGCACTACTTTTGCAATTATTGATGCCGCACTTATTTCACTAACCCGATCATCACCTTTAACGACTGATTGGCTAGCAATATTACCATCCGCCTGCATAAAAATAGGGCAACGATTACCATCAACTAAAACGTAATCGGGTGTTACTGATAAGTCTTGTACTGCTCGTTGCATCGCTAACATAGTTGCGTGCAAAATGTTGAGTGTGTCTATTTCTTCGGGGGTGGCTCGCCCAACAGCCCAAGCAATCGCTTTTTCTTTTATTTCAACAAAAAGGAGTTGGCGCTTTTTTTCGGATAGTTTCTTTGAATCCATCAACCCTTCAATAGGGTTTTCTGGATCAAGTATCACCGCAGCAGTAACTACATCACCGACTAGAGGCCCACGACCAACTTCATCAACACCGGCAATACAATAGGCAATGGGGTATTCAAAAGGAGCGAAAACTTTTTTTGGTTTTGCCACTATTTTATTTTTTGTTATATTTGTTTCAACGGCGCTCTCATTACTCATTTTAACATTAGGTCCATAACCGCTTTCGCCGCTTGTTTACTCGCATTTTGCTTTAACGCAAGATGGATGTTTATATATTCATCTTCAAGCGAAGTTTGGTCTTGATATAGACGTTCTTTGACTAACGGTACTATATTATCAACGCTAACTTTACTTTGAAGTAATTCAGGTACAAGTGACTTTTTTGTCAATAAATTAGGCAATGAAAACCACTCTAATTTTACCAAACCTTTAAACATGTGATACGTAAATGCATTGAATTTATAGCAAATGACCATTGGCCGCTTAACCAGCGCTGCTTCAAGCGTTACAGTACCTGAAGCCATTAATAAGCAATCACTTGCCGCCATAACTTGCTGAGTTTTATGGGTAATAATAGTAACTGGCAAATGGGGTGCTATATTTTTCTTCAGTTGTTTAAATTGTTCGGCTCTCTTTTCACTGATCATGGGTACAACGAACTGTAAATCAAGGTCTTGTTCAAAAAGTTGCTCAGCAGAAAGTAAAAAAGGCTCAGTTAAACGAGATAATTCACCCGCACGACTGCCAGGCATAAGCGCAAGTATTTTTTTGTTAACAGGTAAATTAAGCGCTTGTCTTGCTTCAACTTTATCTGAGGTAAACGGAATATCATCAGCAAGCGGGTGACCAACAAAAGTACAAGGTACTTCATATTTATCGTAAAAATCTTTTTCAAACGGTAATAACGACAACACCATATCGGTGGCAGCTTCAATTTTAAAAATACGTTTTTCACGCCACGCCCAAACCGATGGGCTAACATAATGGACTGTTTTAATACCGGCTTTTTTTAATTGTCTTTCTAAACGCAAGTTAAAGTCTGGTGCGTCGATACCAATAAAAACATCAGGCTTATGATCAATAAACTGTTCAGCTAAACGGTCTTTGACATGAAATAAGCGTTTCAGACGACCTAACACTTCAAAAATACCCATCACTGAAAGTTCATCCATTTCAAATAAACTTTCAAAGCCCAACGATTGCATTTTAGGGCCTCCAATACCAATAAATTTAGCATTGGGATAAACACACATTAATGAAGTCATTAAGCCGGCACCCAGTGTATCGCCAGAATGTTCACCGACAACAATGCCAAAGACGGGGGATTGCTCAGCAGTCGAGTCATTCATTGTTGATGCTGTTGGGAGGTTAGCTTGGTTTTCTACTGTTTGGGTCATTAACGTTTACTCTACTACTTTTTAAAAAATTACTTCTAACGGGCAATACCACGACTAGAGTTTTTAATAAACTCGGCAAAAAAAGTTAACTCGGGCATATCATCTGCTAATGCTGCAACGTTAACTAAAGCTTCGTTAACATTTAAACCTTTGCGGTAGATTTCTTTATAAGCACGCTTGATGGTTAAGATAACATTTTTATCAAAACCGCGACGTTTTAGCCCTTCTGAATTCAAACCAAAGGGGGAAGCCGGTTGACCAGAAACCATCAAGTATGGCGGAATATCTTTTAATACAAGTGCGTTTGCCGCAACGAAACTATGCGCGCCAATATGACAAAACTGATGAACACCTGTCATACCACCTAAAATAGCGTAATCACCAACGTGTACATGCCCAGCAATAGAAGCATTATTCGCTAAAATACAATGATTACCCACGACACAATCATGTGCCACATGGGTGTAAGCCATAAATAAGTTTTTACTGCCTATTTGCGTTAAGCTGTTATCTTGGATTGTGCCACGATGAACCGTACATGATTCGCGGAAGATATTGTTATTGCCGATGATTAATTCGGTTTTTTCACCCGCATATTTTAAATCTTGGCAGTCTTCACCAATACTGGCAAATTGGAAAAAATGATTACCTTCACCAATTTTCGTGGGTCCTTTGATAACCACATGAGAATTAATCACACAGTTGTCGCCAATAACAACATCCTTGGCAATATAAGTCCAAGGACCAATGCTCACATTATTTCCGATACAGGCACCTTCTTCTATAATTGCCTGTGGATGAATTAAACTCTCGTTGTTGGAAATCACAATTTATACCACTCTTCTTGCACACATAAGTTCAGCAGAACACACAACTTTTCCTTCAACCCTAGCTTCGCCATAAAACTTCCACATACCTCGGCGTTCTTTTAAGAATTCAACATGCAAGTGCATAGTGTCGCCAGGCACAACTGATTTCTTAAACTTTGCTTTATCAATAGAGGCAAATAAGTACATTTCATTTTCATCACGGCCATCCGTGCTTTTAAAGCCCAAGAGACCCGTTGCTTGTGCTAAAGCTTCAAGGATCATCACTCCTGGGAAAATAGGAAGATCAGGAAAGTGACCATTAAACACAGGTTCGTTAATGCTGACATTTTTAATAGCGTGCAATGTTTTCATTGGTTGATAATCTAAAACGCGATCAACCAATAACATTGGATAACGGTGTGGCAGTAATGCTTTGATTTCTGCAATTTCAATGGTGTTTTTTGCTAATTCCAACGGACTATTCCTTTTCAATAATGTTGTTTAAGTGCTCAATTTCATGCTCTGCACTTTTGATACGCTTAAGTATACTTTCTAACTTACGAATTCTTGCATTATTTTTATTCCACTCTTTATTCGTTTGACACGGCATGCCAGAAGAATAAACACCGGGTTCATTAATATTTTTTGTCACCATACTCATGCCAGTAAAAACACAACCGTCACCAATTTCTATATGACCATTGATACCAACTAGGCCGGCTATTACACAATTTTTTCCAATCGTTGTACTGCCTGCAATAACACTACAAGCTGCCATCGCGGTGTTTTCACCGATAACGACATTATGAGCAATTTGAATTTGGTTATCTAAAATAACACCATTTTTAATAACCGTGTCTTCTAACGCGCCACGGTCTATTGTTGTGCTAGCACCAATTTCGACGTTGTCACCAATAATAACACCGCCCAACTGAGGGATTTTCAACCATTTACCTTTGTCATTTGCGTAACCGAAGCCATCAGAGCCAATAACAGTATTGGCTTGAATTAAACAGTTTTGGCCAATTTTGACTCGATGATAAACACTAACATTTGCCCATAGCTTAGTATGAGTCCCTATTAATGTTTCTTCTCCAATAAAACAACCCGCACCTATAATAACATTATCGCTAATAACAACACCTTTCTCTATTACCGCATTAGCACCAACCTCGACATTTACACCTAAAACAACATCAGGTGAGATTTGAGCAGAGGGGTGAATGTTATGAGCGGGTTTAGGGGTCGTATCGAGTAATTGTGCGGTAAGTGCATAACCTAAGTAAGGGTTGTCCATAACTAAGGCATGAGTGTTACAGTCATTAATATTTTGAGCAGAAATAATAACCGCTCCGGCTTTTGTTTCAGAAAGCTGCTGGCTATATTTTTTGTTTGCTAAAAATGCAATTTGCTGGGCACCAGCACTTGATAATGTTGCAAGTGAATGAATAATATAAGATGCATCACCGTGTACTTCTGCACCAATTTTTTCAGCTAGTTGTTTGAGAGTATAAGACATAAACACTTAATATTTGTATGGATGCTATGTGAGCATAACTGGAAAAGACGCTAAAACCAATATGATTTCTTTTAGGATAGAAAAAAAACTTGCAACTAATATTATAAATAATAGTTGCAAGTTTTATAACGATAATGTCTGATTTAGCACATTATCTAATACCTAAATGTAGACTTAGTTAAGTTTACTAACCTGCTCGACTACTTTGTTAGTGATCGTTGCATCTGGCTTAGAAAAAACAACCGCTTGTTGTTCTAAAACAAGGTCATATTTTTCTTTTGCTGCGATGTTGTCAATTGCCTGACGAACTAAGGCAACAATTTTATTTGTTTCTTCGTTCTTACGTAAACCAGTTGCTTGTTGGAACGCTTTACCTTTAGCTTGGTAATCTTGGTATAAAGTACCAATTTGAGCATCAAGTTCTTCTATATCTTTAGCGCTCATTAAAGAAGCATCACGTTGTTTCTTCTCTTGATAGTACTTAATGTCTTTTTCTAATTGGGCTAAAACGGCTTTATCATCTTTAAATTCAACTTCTAAACCCTGCATTACCGTAGCTGTTTGTGGAATTTTGCTCATCACTTCTTGAAAATTAACCACTGCAATTTTTTGATCTGCAGCCATAACAGAGCTTGCTAATAATAAACTTGACGCCACTGCTGAATAGGTAACTGTTTTAATGAATTTTTTCAATTTTATCTCCAAAATATTATTTCTAAGTAACTTTGGTTTAAGCTACATTAATTATTATAATTATCATTTAATTGCTATGGGGGCTAACTTATATAATTAAACCCCTTAAGACCACTTTTCTTTAAATGGTAAATGTTCTTTTAGTTAGAAAGTTTTGCCTATATTAAAACTAAAGAACTCTTTATCATCATCTTTTTCTGATTTTAATGCCTTAGCAAAACTAAAAATCATTGGGCCCATTGGCGATAACCACTGGACAGATAAACCTGCAGAACTTCTATAACGACCAACATCTGAATAATCATCGATTTTACCAAACTCAGGATTCGCTAAATCGTTGTAGTCATTCAAATTAAACTCTGTATCCCATACGTTGCCCACATCAACGAAAAAGCTGGTACGAACACTATTAGAAAAACCTTCATCTATCAATGGTGTTGGTACAATAAGTTCAACACCCGCAACAACAATGGCGTTACCACCGACAGAGCGCGATGAAACATTAATAAAGTCATGATCAGGTCCTAAACAACAGCTACTGCCGGCTTCTACTGGATCAGGAGCACCCGTTATAGCCGTTGGGTAACGAAATACCGCACGTGGTCCAACAATATTGTTCTCAAAGCCACGTAAGGTGTCAGAACCACCAGCTCTAAAATTTTCCCAAAATGGTAATACTTGATCATTGCCATCAACGGTGCCATAACCGTTACCATAACCGGCATTGAAACGTGCTAGTACCGTCCAACGTTGGTCTTGTGTTAATGGAAAGTACCATTTTGTGTCTACATTAATTTTAAAATAGTTTACGTCTGAATTAGGCGTTGTCATTTTATATGACAAACTTTGACTAGAACCGTCTGTTGGGAATGTACCTCTGTTTAACGTAGTACGTGAAATACCAACAGATAAATCAAAGCTTTCAAATTCTAAACCGCCATCTGGATTACTAGGATCAGAATAAATTTCATAAAACTTTTGAATTTGTTCATAAGTATCTAAACGGGTAATACCGTTATTTTTATAGCCGACACCAAAATTCAAGCGTAGATATTCATTAATAGGAAAGCCTAAATTAAGTCCTATACCATACGTTTTGTTGTTGTATTCTACTAAGTTGGCATTACCTGCATCAAATTCGCTGTAGTATATCTGCCCACCCAAAGAAACAGCATCAACCGTAAAGTATGGGTCCGTGTAAGAAATACTCGCACTTTGCTGATAGCTCATGGTATTGACATTAAAAGCAAGTCGATTCCCGGTACCTAAAAAGTTGTTCTGTTGTATACCCGCACTTAAACTTAAATTAGTCGTTGAACCATATCCTATACCCGCAGTAAAGGAACCTGATGGCTGTTCTTTTACTGAAAAATCGATATCAACAAGGTCATCTTCACCCGGTAACTGCTTAGTTTCATATTCAACATTTTCCAAATAAGGCAAACGTTGTAACCATGCTTTTGAACTTTCTGCAGCATTATTCGATAACCAAGCACCTTCCATCTGACGCATTTCACGGCGTAGCACTTTGTCTGAAGTAACATTATTACCTTGAAAGTTAATACGATTAACATAAACACGCTTACCAGGGTCAATTGAAATAGAAAGCTTAACCGTTTTCTCTTCTTCATTAATTTGAGGGATAACATTGACTTTAGGATATGCATAACCGTATCTCCCCAGAAAACGACTGATCGTTTCTTCGGTATAAGTAACTTCTGCACCATTATAAAGCTTACCAGCTCTCAGGGGATTAATGGCTCGAATAGTACGTTCAAAGCCAGCCATATCACCCATAAAATCTATTTCGCTTACTTTGAACTGTTCACCTTCGGTGATATTTAGAGCAATGTAAACGGCTTTCTTATCAGGCGTCATTGAAACTTGAGTTGAATCAACTTTATATTGCAGATAACCCCGGTCTAAATAGTAACTTTTGATGGTTTCGATATCACCTTGAAGGGTTTGTTTTTGATAGCGGTCTTGCGCCATAAAATCCCACCAAGGAGAGTCATACGTTAGCTCTATACGCTCAAGAAGGTCTTTGTCTGAAAATATCTCATTACCCACAATATTAATTTGCTCAATGGCTGCGGCTTCGCCTTCTGTAAAAACAAAATTAATGTTTACACGGTTACGCGGTAAATGCGTTATTTCCGCTTTTACATTAGCATTATATTTGCCGATACTATGATAGAAATCTTCTAAGCCAACTTCAATGCCTGATATAATGGTCATATCGAGTGTTTCACCCACTCTAATATCACTGCCATCAAGACTTTCAGTGAGTTGCTCTTCTTTTAAGTCTTTGTTTCCATCAAAGGTAATTTCACTGATGGTTGAACGCTCATGAACACGATAAATAATTCTATTCGCTTCACGATAAACTACAACATCATTGAAATGACCTGATTTATAGAGAGACTTTATCGACTGAGAAATACGAAATTCATTGAGAGTATCACCAGTATTAAAAGGAATATGGGTCAAAGCGGCACCGAGAGCGACACGCTGTAACCCTTTTACTTCAATATCTTCTACTTGAAATTCTTCAGAGGCTTGAACTGTTGTACCTAAGGCACCTAATAATACCGCAAGGGCAATTTTTTTAATTATCATAAATGCTTACTTTTGTTACTTCTTTTGTTATAACCGCGAAAAATCGTTAAATAATGCGATACTCATTAAGCCTAGGAGGGCTAGTGTACCAAACTTAAAACCTATTTCTTGTATTTTTTCTGGTACCGGTTTTCCTGTGACTATTTCCACAAGATAATAAAATAAATGTCCTCCATCAAGAACAGGTAAAGGTAATAAATTTATTATGCCTAAGTTAATGCTAATTAAAGCAAGAAAACCTAAAAAATATACCAAACCATATTCTGCACTACTTCCAGCTCCTTGTGCGATAGATATAGGCCCACTTAAGTTTTTAACAGAAACGTCACCTGTTATAAGTTTGCCTATCATGTCAAAACTTAGCACCACTAAATTCCAAGTGCGCTGTAAACTTTGTCCTAAAGCATCAACAACACCGTAACGTAGTTCAAATAAATATTCTTTTGGGTAGGGTTCAGACTTAGGTATCACACCCAAATAACCTACTTTTCTACCCGAACGTTCAATTAAAGTAGGTGTTACAGAAATTTCCTTATTTACCCCTTGTCTTTGGACGATCAGAACGACGTTTTGTTCCGGCAGTTGGCTAATATTACTTGAAAACATTGCCCAACTCCCGTTTATTGCTTCGCTATTGATGCTTATTAATTTATCTTCAACCTTTAGTCCTGCTTTATCTGCAGCACTTCCTTCTTCAATATAAGCTAATTCGGCATAAATTGGTGCACGAAACGGGGCGATACCTAAACTAGCAATAGCAGATTCTTTGTCTGGAGAAAAAGGCCATACTGATGTATCTAAGTTATGCGTTGTCGATGACGCACTTCCCTTATCTTTCGTTATTATCGTAAAGCTCGTCTCACCAATTTGAGAGACTAATGCTAAATTGACATCTTGCCAATCTAATGCTTTTTGGCCTGCTACTTCAACAATTTGGCTATCACTGTTTATTTTCGCTTTATGTGCAATAGATCCTGCAGCTATTTCACCAACAATAGGCTTTACACTAGGAACACCGATGAGAAACATCAAGTAAAATGCAAAAATAGCAAAAGCGAAATTAGCAAACGGCCCAGCAGCAATAATGGCTATACGTTGATAAACTGTTTTATTGTTAAAGGTTTTATCTATATCTTCAGGTTGTACTTCGTCAACACGCCCATCAAGCATTTTTACGTAACCACCCAATGGAATTAAGGCGATAACAAACTCAGTACCTTCTTTATTGACTTTGCGCCACAACACTTTACCAAAGCCGATTGAAAAGCGTTCTACTTGCACGCCGTTTCTTCGGGCAACCCAATAATGTCCATACTCATGAACAGTAATCAAAATGCCTAGAGCAACAACAAAAGACGCTAAATTCCAGAAAAAATCAAACAACTAATTATTACCCTTTTTGTTAACTTCTTTAGTCACAACACGACCAGCTTCAAAACAGCCACTCGCAATTAAATTACGTGAAAATTCTCGCACACTTGCGTCAAGTGCCATGACATCATCAATTGATGCTACCCTTTCTGAGACAAATTTATCCATAGAAGTTTCATTTATTTTTGCAATATCGGTAAATTTAATTTTATCGTTCAAAAAAGCATCAACAGCCACTTCATTTGCAGCGTTTAGTGCTGTACATGCACCTTGACCACTTCGACAAGCAACCATCGCTAATTTTAAATTAGGGTATTTATGATAATCGACGTCTTCAAATTCAAATGATTGGGTATTGAAAAAGTCTAAAGGTGCAACACCCGAGTCAATTCTTTCAGGGAAAGCTAAGGCATGAGCAATAGGGGTACGCATATCAGGATTACCCATTTGCGCGATTACAGAACCGTCTCTATATTGCACCATAGAATGGATGGTACTTTGTGGATGTAAAACAACTTGAATATCGTCAGGGTCTATATTGAATAACCATTTAGCTTCAATAAATTCTAAGCCCTTGTTCATCATCGTTGCAGAGTCTACAGAGATTTTTCGTCCCATATCCCAATTAGGATGGGCGCAAGCTTGTGCGGGTGTTACATGCTCTAACTGTTCAACTGAAAAAGTTCTAAAAGGGCCGCCCGAGCCGGTTAGCAATATTTTACTGACACCATTTTTTTCGAGGTCACATCGACCTGGGGTTGCTTGAACATTAGCAGGTAAACACTGAAAAATAGCGTTATGCTCACTGTCTATGGGCAATAGTTCAGCGCCATATTTTTCAACAGCATCTATAAACAAAGCACCAGAGGTAACCAATGCTTCTTTATTTGCAAGTAGTACCCTTTTACCTGACTTTACAGCAGCCATAGTAGGTAGTAAACCTGATGCACCAACAATCGCAGCCATTACAGTATCGCTAGTATCAGCTTGGGCAATGTCGATTAACCCTTGCTCGCCACTTCGCACTTCAATGGTATGCAAGCCACTTTCACATAATTTTTCTTTTAATGCCTGAGCGGCATTATCGTCAACCATAACAACCATGCTTGGATTAAATTCCTGACACTGCGCCAGCATTTCATCAACACGCATATTGGCCGACAAGCACTCAATAGAAAATAGGGTTGGATGACGTCGTACCACATCTAATGTACTTAAACCAATAGAGCCAGTAGAGCCTAAAACACAAAGTTTACGCATTGTTTATATCACCTACTGCCAACCTAAGAAAGCATAACATAATGCATAAATAGGCGCCGTTGCCGTTAAACTGTCAATTCGGTCTAATATGCCGCCATGACCCGGTAAAATTGAGCCACTATCTTTTATGCCCGCTTGGCGTTTAAACATACTTTCATTTAAATCACCTAATACTGAAACCGTCGTAATGATAGCGGTAACCTTTAGCGCTAAAGTAAACTGGTGCAACTGCCAGTCAAGGAAGTAACCCGCGATGGCAATAAATATACATGCACAAACAACACCGCCAACAAAACCTTCTAAGGTTTTACCCGGACTAACGTTAGGAAGAAGTTTACGCTTTCCTATTGATTTACCAACGAAGTAAGCGCCGATGTCAGCACTCCAGACCATTAAAAAAAGAAACATGATGAGTTGGGCGCCATGGTATGGGTCTTGGCTATATTCATTACTGCGGATCACCATAAAAGCAAGCCAAGTAGGAATAAGCGTTAACCAACCAAATACGCCACGAATTGAACGATGACTTGACCAAAACTTACTGTATCGAGGATAAAGAAAAGTGAGTGTTGCAGACAAAAGCCACCAACCTACAGCAATCCACAAGACGAGAGAAACACCTGAATGCAGTTCTCCGTTAGGAGACCACAGCTCTAATAAAGGGAGCGTGTACCAAAGCGCAGAAATAAGAATGATGGTTGCAGAAACAAAAGCAAGTCTACGTCGTTTATTGGCAAAGCCCATTAAAGGTCCCCATTCCCAGGCACCAATAGCCATAACGGCCATAAACAAAGCCGCAAATTTATCTAAAGGTAAATAAAAAATGGCAGAAATAGTTAAAGGCGCTAAGATAACAGCCGTAATAATTCGTTGTTTTAACAAATGGAAACCCTTTTAAATGCTATATATTTTGTTGTTATTATTTTAATTTTATAGTCTTATGTTTTTATTTGTTCGCCCGTCTGACCAAAACGTCTTTCCCTCTGGTCAAAACAGCCTATTGCTGTAATGAAAGCTTGCTCATCAAAATCAGGCCATAGCGTTTCGGTAAAATAAAATTCAGCGTAAGCCGCTTGCCATAATAGAAAGTTACTTATTCGAAAATCACCACCGGTGCGGATAAGTAGATCAAGTTCAGGTAAATTTGCTAAGCAAGTATACTGATGTAATGTTTCTTCTGATATTTCATCAACAGACATAGTGTTATTGGAAACTTTTTCGGCTAAAACTTTAGCGGCATTAGCGATGTCCCAACGTCCCCCATAGTTAGCTGCAATAGACAATACCATACCTTCATTGTTTGCGGTTAAATCTTCTGAAACTTTTATTTTTTTCTGTAAGTTGTCTGAAAAACGAGAAGTATCACCAATCACTTGAAAACGCACACCGTTTTTGTGAAGCTTTTTAACTTCTCGTGTTAGCACAAACATAAAGAGATCCATTAACACGCTAACTTCTTGTTCTGGGCGTTGCCAATTTTCACTACTAAAAGCAAAGAGTGTTAATGCTTTTACACCCTGTTTTATCGCTGTGCTTACTGATGATCGAACAGATTCGACACCTGATTTATGACCGGCGACGCGTGTTTTTCCACGCTGCTGTGCCCAACGACCGTTGCCATCCATAATAATGGCAACATGCTGTGGCACTTTGGTTAAATTCTCTGTAATTGCTTCAGTCATAAACGTTCCGTAATGCTCTTCAAGCTTCATTCAAATTTTATGTAAAAAAAACCGTAGTGACCATTTAAAGACTACGGCTTATTTTATCGGTTAAAGGCGTTATATCTCCATTAACTCTTTTTCTTTGATTGATAAAATATCATCAACTTGTTTGACATAAGTATCAGTCAACTTTTGAATATCGTCTTCTGATTGATGCATTTCATCATCACTGATTTCTTTTTCTTTATTCAAAGATTTAACATCAGAGTTAGCATCGCGGCGGATATTACGAATAGCAACCTTGCCATTTTCAGCTTCATTTTTAACCACTTTAACAAGGTCTTTACGACGTTCTTCTGTTAACGGCGGTAATGGAATACGAATAAGCGTACCTTGAGATGACGGATTTAAGCCTAAATCAGATTTCAAAATTGCTTTTTCAACAGCGCCGATCATACCTTTATCAAAAACGGTAATCGCTAAAGTACGCGCATCTGGTGTTGCGATATTACCCACTTGGCTCAATGGTGTTTCCATACCGTAATAATCAACAACAATATTATCAAGTAAAGAACGATGTGCACGGCCTGTTCTTACTTTATTTAGATTACTTTTTAATGAGTCGATGCTTTTGCTCATACGGTCTTGAGCATCTTGTTTTATTTCATTTATCACGTTGAATTTCCTTTAAATCAAAAAATTAAACTAAGTTTTCTGTGTGATCGATAGTTGTACCTTCATCGCCACCCATTACCACGTTTTTTAATGCGCCTGGCTTGTTCATGTTAAAAACACGAATAGTCATGCTATGATCCCGTGCTAACGTGAATGCAGCTAGATCCATCACTTTAAGTTCTTTCTCTAATACTTCGTTATAGCTTAATTGGCTATATAACGTAGCATCTGGATTCTTAACTGGGTCTTCTGAATAGATGCCATCAACTTTAGTGGCTTTTAAAACGACATCAGCCTCTATTTCAATACCGCGTAAACACGCTGCAGAATCAGTTGTAAAAAAAGGATTACCTGTGCCGGCACTAAAAATAACAACGCGGCCAGATTTTAATAAGCTGATACCTTCAGCCCAGTTATAACGGTCACAAACACCCGCCAAGTCAATTGCAGACATTAATTTAGCATTAACAAAAGCACGATGTAAGGCATCACGCATTGCAAGACCATTCATTACGGTTGCTAACATACCCATTTGGTCGCCAACAACACGGTTCATTCCGGCTTCGGCCAGACCTGCACCACGAAATAAGTTACCTCCGCCAATAACTAACCCCACTTGAATGCCCATTTCAATCAGTTCTTTAATTTCTTGAGCCATACGATCCAAAACTTTAGGGTCGATACCGAAACCCTCTTCACCCATTAGGGCTTCACCACTAAGTTTTAATAAAATTCGACGATATATTGGTTTTGGACTGATGCTCATAAAAAACATTCCTGTATTTTGTCTATAAATAGGCGAAAAAAATAGCCGTGATCAATTTGACCGCGGCTATTTTAGTACGTTTAGCTAACTATCGAAAGTCTAAACTGAAAAAAGAACTATTTTACTGAATTGAATGCTTAAAAATTAAGCTTTTGATGCAGCAATTTGTGCTTCTACTTCAGCAGCAAAATCTTCTTCTTTCTTAGCAATGCCTTCACCAACTTCTAAACGAACAAAGTTAGAAACCGTAATGCCTTTCTCTTTAAGAACAACACCAACAGTTTTCTTAGGTTCCATGATGAACGCTTGACCAGTCAAAGAAATTTCACCCGTAAATTTCTTCATGCGACCGATGATAATTTTTTCAAGCAATTCAACAGGTTTTTTCTTTTTATCATCAAGAGCATCGTTTTCAGCTTTTAAGATATCTAGTTGAATACGCTGTTCATTTTCTACAACACTCTCAGCAACATCTTCAGGCGTTAAAAATTCAGGCTTACTTGCAGCAACGTGCATAGCAATATGCTTTAATGATTCAGCATCGCCTTCACCAGCAACGACAACACCAATGCTAGCACCATGGCTATATGAAGCTAATGCAGTACCTTCAACGTATGATACGCGACGGATATTGATGTTTTCACCAATTTTAGTCACAAGGGTAATACGCTTTTCTTCGAATTGAGCTTGTAGCTCTTCGATTGTCGCTTTTGAAGCTAAAGCTGCTTCTGCAACTTCGTTAGCAAAACCTAAGAAGTTTGCATCTTTTGCAACAAAATCAGTTTGACAGTTAACTTCAAGAAGTGCAGCAACGCCATCAGCACTTTTAATTAAAATAGCACCTTCAGCAGCGATGTTACCAGCTTTTTTAGCTGCTTTTGCTTGACCGTTCTTACGCATATTTTCAATCGCAAGTTCCATGTCGCCTTCAGCTTCTTGTAAAGCTTTTTTACAATCCATCATGCCCGCAGCTGTGCGTTCACGAAGTTCTTTTACCATTGCAGCAGTAATTACCATGAGAGAATTCCTCAATTTTTGTTATCCCCTAAACTATTTAAAGCCGGGCATAAAAATGAATATGTTGCCACAAGCGTTAACACTTGTGGCAATAGCAAAAAAAATTATGAAAAACTGAAATTATTCAGCTTCTACAAAACCGTCTTTTTCAGCTTGAACAACAATGTTCTTTTCACGACCAGCTAAAACTGCGTTAGCAGCAGAATCAGTGTATAAAGTCACGGCGCGAATTGCATCGTCGTTACCCGGGATAATGAAATCAATATTATCTGGGTTTGAGTTTGTATCAACTACAGATATTACTGGAATACCTAAGTTTTTAGCTTCTTTGATAGAAATGTGTTCGTGATCAGCATCAATGATGAATAAAACGTCAGGTAAACCACCCATGTTTTTGATTCCACCAAGACTTTTGTCAAGTTTTTCCATTTCGCGTGTACGCATCAAAGCTTCTTTTTTAGTAAGCGCTTCAAAAGTACCGTCAGAGCTTTGTGCTTCAAGATCTTTTAAACGTTTAATTGATTGACGAACTGTTTTCCAGTTAGTCAACATACCACCTAACCAACGGTGATTAACGTAGAATTGATCACATTTGATAGCAGCATCTTTAATTGCATCGCTTGCAGCGCGCTTAGTACCAACAAATAAAACTTTACCTTTTTTCGCAGAAACACCTGATAAGAAAGCAAGGGCTTCATTGAACATAGGAACAGTTTGTTCAAGGTTGATGATATGAACTTTATCGCGTGAACCAAAAATGTAAGTTTTCATTTTTGGGTTCCAGTAACGGGTTTTGTGACCGAAATGAACACCTGCTTTAAGCATATCGCGCATAGAAACGTTTGGCATGATTTTTCCTTTATTTGGTTTAGGGGGTTAAGCGTTCATACATTCAAATATACCTAACTCTTTTATTGTTTGATGCTTTGCTTAAATAAGACAAAGTCAAACTGAGCACCCCAGTATATTCTTAATAAATGTATGTGAATTTATAATAAGTACAACTATTTTTAGCAGTACAAGTTTTTAAAGTTAAACATTATCAATAACAGCAATTTAGCCACTGGCTTACCCAATAAACATAATAACGCTAAGATAAAATCTCGGCGACTATACTATTTAATTGATAAATTTAACGGCGCACTTTATAACATATTAGTTTACTAAAAGCGAGAAAATAACGATTAAAGATCAATGCTTTTTAATTAATATAGTCATTATTTTACTGGGATAATTTTCCTGTACGCGCTAAAATTAGCGTCATTATATTTTGATTCAATTTTTGACTTAACACTAGGGCGATATATTACTATGTCTACAGAACTCTTTTTTATTTATGATACACACTGCCCTTGGAGCTTTGTAACAACTTCTTTAGTTAAAGAAATTGCTAATGCTTATCCAAATATCACTTTAAATTTATGGCATTGTGCACATTACGAAGGGGATGAAAAAGTCAGTAAAAAAACGATTGATGATATTGAAGACCACGTTGGCATTGAGTTTAGTCATGAGTATGTAAAAACACTCAACATTGAAAAGGATTCGACACTAAGCGCCAACTTAATTGGATGGGTTGGTCAGAAAGTACCACACTTGACCTTCGAACTAATAGAAGCGATTCAAAAGCAACACTTTCAACAAGGTACTCCTTTTACCCATGAAAGTGATTTTAATCAGATAGTAGAAGAACTTAAACTTTCCCCGCCCGCAAAAGTATTTAAAGAAGGTAAAATAGCCAAAGAGGCTGAGTTTACGCTACAAGAAATTTATGACTTTCAAGAAATCATTGGCACAAAAGCCCTTCCGGCTTTATTAATCGCTCACAATGAGAACTTAACATTACTCAACCATAACTTATATTTACAAAGCCCTAGCGCGATAATAGAAGCGGTTGAACTTGAAATAGCTAAAGATTAGACCAATAGACAATAACATTATTTTTAGGCAAAATAGCTACTGTAGCATTCACACTAAAAAGACAATTGAGGAATAAATGGGTATTACAATCAAAACTCAGCAAGAAATAGAAAAAATGCGGATTGCAGGAAAACTTGCGGCAGACGTATTAGAGATGATCACCCCTTATGTTAAGGCCGGTGTGACGACCAATGAGTTGAATACCCTGTGCGCGGAATATACCGATAAAGTGCAAAGTGCGATTTCAGCGCCGCTAAATTATCACGGTTTTCCCAAATCAATTTGTACATCAGTTAATCATGTCGTTTGTCATGGTATTCCTGATGATGTTCTTTTAAAAGATGGCGATATTGTTAATCTAGACATTACCGTGATTAAAGATGGCTACCACGGCGATACCAGTAAAATGTTTCTTATTGGCGACGTAAGCCTAGAAGACAATCGTTTATGCCGTATTACTAGAGAAGCTTTGTATGTTGGCTTAAAGAAAGTAAAACCTGGCAATACTTTTGGTGAAATTGGCACAGCTATTCAAAAGTTTCTTAAAAAATCAGGCCGCTACTCTATTGTTAAAGAATATTGTGGTCATGGTATTGGCAACGTATTTCACGAAGAACCACAAATTGTTCACTACAAAAATAACGATAAAGAAAAAATGGTTGAAGGTATGTGCTTTACCATTGAGCCTATGGTTAATTTAGGTCGCGCTAATACGCTTTTAGATAAAGAAGATAATTGGACCGTTTACACCTTAGATGGCAAAAAATCAGCACAATGGGAACATACCATTGTGGTTACTCGAACAGGCTGTGAGATATTAACACTTCATAGCGATGATACTCTTTCGAGACACTTACAAAACTAATTTTCTCTTGTTATTATAATAAAGTCTACGTTAGCGATAGTCGTTATTTGCTTTTACATCGATAAATAAAGCATGATGTCTATCGCCTTAACCTACTAAGTAAAATAATCAGCTATGCAAACTCTTCTACCTATAGAATATAGCAAATCCTTAGCCGTTAGCTCTCCTTATATTTCTACTCAAGACATCTGTCAACTCAGTCGTGACTTCCAGCAATGGCAAAAAGACACATTTCCTTATGTAGAAGTATCTGTTTTAGTTTCAACACGCTCACAATTTGTTGACAATGTGTTATCTAAACTTTGGTGTCAACATAACTTAGATGAACATCAAATTAGTTTACTTGCTGTAGGAGGTTATGGACGAGGTGAATTACACCCTTATTCTGACGTCGATATATTATTATTAACTCAAGAAAAAATCAGTGATGAATTATCAGAAAAAATATCAACATTTATCACCCAACTATGGGATGTAAAGCTCGACATTGGCCATAGTGTTAGAAGTGTTAAAGAGTGTATAAAGCAAGCAAAAAATGACGTCACTATTGCCACAAATCTGTTAGAGATTCGTCAAATTTGTGGAAATGAAGCATTAACTCAAAATTTATATCCATTATTAGCTAAAGATGTTTTTTGGACGTCTAAGAAATTTTTCTTGGCCAAACGTGAGGAACAGTTTGAGCGTCATCAACAATACCATGGTGCATCTTACACATTAGAGCCAAATTTAAAAGCAAACCCCGGTGGCCTGAGAGACATACAAACCATTGCTTGGGTGGCAAAGCGCCACTTTGTTGCAGACTCTCTTGAAGAACTTGTTGCACATCATTATTTAACACAAAATGAGTTTTTTGAGTTGTTAGAATGTCAAGACTATTTATGGCGTATGCGTGCTGCTTTACACATTATTGCTGGTCGTAATGAAAACCGTTTACTCTTTGACTATCAAGGTGAAGTTGCCAGCTTAATGGGCTTTGGTGATGAAGGTAAACGTGCCATTGAACGTATGATGAAACGATTTTTCCGTATCATAGGTCGTGTTGCTGAACTGAATAAAATGCTACTACAGCATTTTGACTACGCTATTATCAAAAAAGATCACCCTGTCGTGCCACTCAATAAAGATTTTACTATCATCGATGGGCAGATAAATGCGGTTAACGACAGAGTATTCATGAGCTCTGTAAAAATTATGGAAATGTTTTTACTGGTCGCTAAAAACGAAAATATTACCGATTTACATCCACATACGCTGCGGTTATTGAGAAATGCCCGCAGACGGTTAATTTCTGGTTTAATGGATTATGCCGAATGTCGAAGAATTTTCATTGAAATAATGAGGCATCCTAATGGCTTAGGGCTAACTTTTAGCTTAATGCACCGCCATTCAATTATCGCCGCTTATTTACCACAATGGCGTAATATCGTAGGGCAAATGCAATTTGATTTATTTCATGCTTACTCTGTAGACGAACATAGTTATCGATTAATTAAAAATATTTATCGTTTTAGCCAGCCAGAATACAACAACGACTACCCACTTTGTAGCAAGATAATGCAGCGCATTCGCAAACCAGAGGTATTGTATATAGCCGGAATTTTTCATGACATTGCCAAAGGTCGTGGTGGCGATCATGCTAAGTTAGGCGCGGTTGATGCATTAGAATTCAGCAAAGTGCATCCTATAAACGATCACGACGGCCGTATGATTGCTTGGTTAGTCAAAAATCACCTAGTAATGTCTGTAACCGCACAACGCCGTGATATATCAGATGAAGAAGTGATCAGAGCATTTGCTGGTATTGTTAGAGATGAAGCGCATCTAGATTACCTTTATTGCTTAACCGTTGCTGATATGCGTGCGACCAATGAAAGTTTATGGAATAGCTGGAAAGCAAATTTACTTGAAGAGCTTTATTTTAATACTAAAAGAGCTTTTCGACGAGGACTTGAAAAGCAAGTTGATTTACGTGCAAAAACACGCGAAAACCAACAAGCAGCGCTTGAGTTACTTAAAGAATATGCGTGCGATGTAACTCACATTAAAACTTTTTGGAACAAACTTAAAGCGGATTACTTTTTACGTTACTCACCCGTGCAAATTGCTTGGCATAGCAGACATATCATTAAACACAGTATTGTTAAACCTTTGGTATTGATCAGCCCAAAACCTCATCGAGGTGGTACTGAGATATTTATTTATACCAAAGCCTCTATTAATATTTTTGCTAAAATGGTGACATTGCTCGACGCACAACGTTTGTCTATTCATGACGCTAAAATTATTAGCAGTAAAAAAGGTTATACATTAAATACTTTTGTTGTATTGGACCAAAAAAACAAAGCGATTACTGACAGTAACCGTGCGTTAGATATAGCGAAAAAACTGACTAAGTCGTTAATGAAGGCTTCACCCAAAATAAAAACCAAACCTGCTCCAACGTATATTGATAATTTTAAAATTCCCACTAAAGTGAGTTTTATTGAAACAGCTACAGAGAAAACCACTTTATTAGAAATAATCGCGCTAGACCGCCCTGGCCTATTAGCCAAGTTTGCTCGAATATTTCAACAAAACAAATTACACATCCATTCTGCAAAAATCACCACTTTTGGTGAAAAAGTCGATGATGTTTTTACTGTTTCAAATGCTGATAATGTGGCTTTAACACAAGAGCAGCAACAACAACTCTCCGCGATGTTATGCGAAAAATAACTGAACAGATTAAACTTTAGAAATTAAATTTAAAAAGAATAGGAATTAGCATGTCAAACTTACAGAGTACAATAGAACAAGCTTTCGAAGATAGAATGAATATTACCCCAAAAACAGTATCGAGTGATGTTAAACAAGCTGTTTTAGATGCTTTAGCCGCACTTAACAATGGGTCAGCTCGTGTTGCAGAAAAAGTAGCGGGTGAATGGGTTGTTCATCAATGGCTTAAAAAAGCCGTTTTACTTTCTTTTAGAATTTGGGACAACAGCGTTATTGACGGCGCTGAAAGTACTTTTTTCGATAAAGTTCCAATGAAATACACTGGCTACACACAAGCGGATTTTGAAGCTGATGGCGTACGTGTTGTACCCGGCGCTTCCGTGCGTACAGGTAGCTTTATTGGTAAGAACGTTGTAGTGATGCCAAGTTTTGTTAATATCGGCGCGTTTGTTGATGAAGGCTGTATGGTTGATGCATGGGCAACTGTAGGCTCGTGTGCTCAAATTGGTAAGAATGTACATTTATCAGGTGGCGTTGGCATTGGCGGTGTTTTAGAGCCTTTACAGGCGGGACCAACAATTATTGAAGATGACTGTTTTATAGGCGCTCGCTCTGAAATTGTTGAAGGTGTTGTTGTTGAAGCAGGGGCTGTAATTTCCATGGGCGTTTATATTGGTCAAAGTACACGAATTTTTGATCGTGAAACAGGTGAAATACATTACGGTCGTGTCCCAGCAGGTTCGGTTGTTGTGCCGGGTAACTTACCTTCTAAATGTGGTACTTATAGTTTATACGCGGCAATCATCGTTAAGAAAGTAGATGCTAAAACACGTGCAAAAGTAGGCATTAATGCTTTACTTCGTTCGGTATCAGAAGAATAAAAATTTAAATTTTTTCTATGTATAGCGGTGATTTTATCACCGCTATTTTTTTGACACTTAATTAAGGAAAAAAATAACTTTACAATAAAACGTAGCAAACGTTACAAAAAACCTTCATCTCAATAAATAAAACACATCAAATTTTCATATAAATAACAGTTATATAATTAACTTTTTATTATATAAGCCAGCCAATCTAACCTTTAATAAAACACTTGGCATAGCATTTGCCATCTAGAGGTATCGTTTGCTTTATTATTGACTGAACATGAAAAATCTTTTGACTTCACTTACTGTGCTATTCGCTTTTTTACTTACTGCTTGTAGTTCAATACCACAAGATAAAATAGTAAAAAAACCTTTGATTTCTGATCATCATCTCATGATGTCATTACTTCATCGCCCGGTTACGGAAGATCAAAAAATGATGCTAGCATTCGCCGAACAACGCGAACGTTACAGTAACGATATTTTTATTAATACCGTTAGTATAAAAGGCCCAAAAACTGACGAGGATAATACTCAAAGAACACAACATGTTTATGCCGCATTAATTGAAAGAGACGTGAATTCAATCAGAATTATGGCAGCAGAATAAATTGATTATTTAAGAAGTTAAGCTATTTATTGTCTTTGGATCCCAAGCGAGTTCATCAAAAACCTGTAACCACTGTTGGTCAAAACTAGCCTCGATGATCACCTGACACTTTGTTATAGGATGAATAAACTCTACTTTTTTTGCTATGAGCATTAAGCGTTTAAAACCAAAATTTTTGATGAAAAATGGATTTTGTTTATTATCACCATAATTAATATCGCCAATAATCGGATGTCGTAAATGCGCTAGGTGTCGACGAATTTGATGCCTTCTTCCCGTAACGGGTCGTAATTTTATTAAAGAGTATCGGACACTATCAAACTTACCCACTTGTATCGGTAAGCTTGCCGTTAGTAAAGATTCAAAGTGAGTAACAGCCTCTTGTGGCGCTTTATCTGGACTGACATTTTTATCACCTAATTTATCTAATTTTTCTTTTAACGGATGATCTATCTCTCCTTCGCCAAGCAAATGTCCACGTGATAAAGCGATATATGTTTTTTGAATTTTTTTATCGATAAATACTTGCCCCATCAAACGCGCAACCTCTTCATTTAAACCAAATAATAAAACCCCTGATGTTGGTCTGTCTAATCGGTGAAGGGGATAAACATATTTTCCCACTTGGTCGCGAACTAACTGCAAAGCAAAGTATATTTCATCTTTGTCCATATAACTTCTATGGACAAATAAGCCCGCTGGTTTATCAACCGCGACGATATATTCATCTTGATATAATATCGTTAATATGGGTTTTTCATCAAAAGGCATGATTATCTCAGGGTTTATTATCTATGATGCAAAAAGCAAATAGTATTGATCTATTATTATCTCTATAATGCCAACATTATTCGATTATTATTTTATTTATTATTTTATCTATGAGTACTATTTCTACTATTTCTGAATTATTAACACTTTCTGGATCTCAATATAGGGTTTTTGATATTGGCCGGAAAATAGATAAATTGTCTAAAGAAACGTTTACTAAAATTGAAGCTAACCAAATTCCTTACCCATTTCCTTCTCAAGGGCATGCATTTATAGCGATATCTTTTTGGCAAAAGCCAAATTCGTCGCTATATTTATGGTTTGTAAAATTACCGCTTGATGAGCGAGGTTTACTTAACCTTGTAGCAAGAGATCATTTTATTGCAATTATTATTGAAGCATTGGGCGCAGAGCTTAATACCTCACCAAACGAGCAACAAGAAGCATTACTTAAAAGTAACCCCTATCATTTTACACCACCACAATACAAATTAGCTTATTTAAATAGTTTGATTTCTGTGGAAACAAAAAATAAGAGCAGCCAATACTTTTCAGGCGCATTAAGCTACTTATCAGGTGATAAAGATTGGCAAAACTGGCAGTCTGTTGGTGTGCAAGGGTTAAATGATTTTGCTGTGCGTTTATCTGATAAGAAAATGCAAAAAATATTAGTGAATGCTTTGCCACATTTACCTAAGCCCGTTTTACAACCCTTATGTTCTGCATTAGAAAATGTAAAATTACCGGTAGAAGTTATTGATGTACTCATTGCAAAATTTGAAAGCCTAGTAACCCATAAAGAGACTAACCAAACAACAGTGTTGAGTTTTTTATTACGCAGTTTAGCCTCAAGTTTTCAGCATCCCCATGTTGTACGATTTATTAATACTCTTATTGAGCAGCCATCACCTGAAACGTCAATGTCTGAAGAAATAGCCATAGTCATTACAGGAAGATGCTGGCAAGTTTTCAATAATGAACAACAAATAATGATCTTTTTTGAGTTATTAGTTGACCAGCAAGAACTTGAAGTATTTCAAGCAATTTTCAAAGACCTTGTTGCTATTCCAGCATTACGTCCATTAATATTTCAATGTATGAGATCGCCAAAACGTAGCCAAGCATTAAGTAAAGCTATTGGTCTATTATTTCAACGCTAACTATAGAGACCTCGAATGGAAAATATATATTTATTACTGATTGTTTGTTTATTTTTGTGGTACTTCATTTATCTCAGAAAAGTATCTGAATACGCTTTACGCCATATAAAGGCCTATTGTGATAAGGATGGCTTACAGTTTATTTCACTTTCTCGAAGCTCAAGTCGATTAACCTTTAACAAAGCTTTAGGGCCTCATTGGATAAGTGTCTTTGACTTTGAGTTTAGCGGGGATAGAGAATCAAGTTATCAAGGTCAAGCGACTTTAAAGGGATTTAAACTTGATAGTATCCATGTACCGATGTACAAAATTTAAATGCCAAACGACAATTAACAGTGGCAAAAAAAGTTAAAAAATACAGACATGCATTAGATGCATGCCATCTCATTATAACGTTCATCCTGAACATATATGCCATTCGGTATAATCGAATGGCATTTTTAGACTTAGGTATTATTAAAACCTTTTACAGAGATTTATCTTAATCAACTGCACCGATGTCTTTAGCTAATTGCTTAGAGAGTGACGTTAATGTATCAACCACTTTGAAACTTGCACTCTCCATCACTGTCAGTGCTTTTAGGGCACGTTCATTATCACCTTCAGCATGCGCCTTCAACGCTTCAATACCATGACTATGAACATCTATATGTGGGGCTTCTATTTGCTTGAAGGCACTTTTACTGGCGTACTTTTCTGCTCCTTCTCCTTGGTAAAACCACTTTCCTAGTCGACACATCGTATGGTCAGTAAAGTCAGCAGCAGTTTTATCAGACATACCGAGCATCACCTTATAGACATCAAGTTTCCAAACGACATGGTCCATTTTTACCGTTTGTAAAAATGAATCGGCGGTAGTATTAGTAATAACCGAGTACATATTTTTAGATAAGGTGACAATTTTCTTAGCCGTGGTTTCTATAGAAGAGGTACTAGCACTTATTTCTTGACTATTATCTCCCACGTGGCTTATACCACTGATCACTTCTCCCATTTGCGTATTTACTTGCTCAATAAGATTGGATATTTCATTAGAAGCTTCTGCCGAGCGTTGGGCCAATGTTCGGACTTCATCGGCAACAACAGCAAAACCTCGACCTTGCTCTCCTGCCCTAGCGGCTTCTATGGCGGCATTTAATGCCAATAAGTTTGTTTGGTCTGAAATGCCTTTAATAATATTTACAAAGTCATTAATACCTGATGATACTGTTTTTAATTGATCGGCTGATGAAGAAGCCGCTTGAGTATCTGTAGAAATTTGTGAAGTAGAAGTAATCGTACTGGACAGCATCTCCATAATTTGCTCAAAGAGCGCTTGTGACGACTGAAACGTATCTCGATGTTGATTTAAATGGGCTGATGATAGGGCTAGATCTTCACAAATAAGGTTAACGAGCGACGATGATTGCAACCATAGTTTATTTATTTCTTCTTGCGTACGATAGCGTGTAGAGTTACTTGAAATATCTTCGACAAGTTGACCTCTCTCTTTGTCAGCTAAAGCTAATTCAGCCTCTAACATTTCGATACGTGTCGTTAATTGACGGTTCTCAATAGTAAGCTGGGAAATTTTTTCTTTATTTTTTTCACCAAAAATCCTGTTATTTACTACCTTTAGTATAAAATTTCATCTCGTTAATATATATTAAAAAAAGCAGATGCATAGGCTTTTTTAGATATATAAGAGTATGCTAAAAGCAACAATGCCTAAAATTAATTAATGAAACGGAAGTATAAACAATGAATAACGCAATAAAGGTATTTACGGTTTTTTTTATTCTAACATTATCTTTTTCAAACTATGCCCTAGCATCAGATAGTGTTATTGAAAAAATAGCAGCAAAAAATGTTCAACAGTTTAGCCCGCAATTTATTATTGCTGGTCAACCTAACGAAAATGATTTAGTTATATTATCGAAAAGCGGCATTAAAACAGTAATTAACTTACGTGGTGAAGGTGAATTTAACGGGTTTGACGAACAAGCTACAGTTGAAGCGTTAGGCATGAATTATATCGCAGTGCCCATTAACGGTGCCAATGGTATTAATAAAGAAAATCTCGCGCTATTTACTTCAGCAATATCAAATAAAGAGAAAGCATTTATTCATTGCGCAAGTGGTAACCGTGTTGGTGCTATGTTCGCACTAGATGCACACTTCAATCACGGTAAAAATATTGAAGAAGCAATCACTACAGGAAAAAGCTCGGGCTTAGCAAGCTTAGAATCGACTGTTAGAAAGATCATCATAACTCAGTAAGTAAAATGCCAGTTTCTTGTTAAAGAAACTGGCACATTAATTCACAACGTAACGTTGATTAAAACGGCATTTTCATCCCAGGTGGTAATTGCATACCACCGGTTAAAGCACCCATTTTATCTTTATTTTGTTCTTCGACACGACGAACAGCATCATTAAATGCTGCTGAAATCAAATCTTCAAGCATATCTTTATCATCAGCCATTAGACTATCGTCAATTTCAACACGTCGAACGCTGTGACTACCTGTCATCGTTACCTTAACCATACCAGCACCTGACTCACCGATAACTTCCATTTTAGCTAATTCTTCTTGGGCTTTAGCCATTTTTTCTTGCATTTGTTGGGCTTGTTTCATTAAGTTGCCCATGCCACCTTTCATCATAATTTTTTCTCCAAAGTTCTATTGCCAGCAAAGATAGAGTTTAACACGGCAAATATCAAGTAACAGTTATAATGCTACAATTGTGTTTTCATCTAATTGGGCTTGGAAATGCATTTTCAAGCCCATAATTATTTCATCATTTTCTAATAATTCTTTCGCATAATCATAACGTTTATCATTAATATGCGATTGAATTTGATACGGATCATGCGATGTCTCGTCGACAATCGTTAATTCTACAGTAATTTTTCGCTTTAAAAACTCAGAGATGGATTGCTCTAGCTTTTTGTGAGCAACATCACTGTTTAAATGTTTTGTCGCTTGATTTAAATTAAGTAGCAAAAAATCGTCAGTTGATTGCTCATTAACAGTTGCATGTATCGCTAATTGACGCAGACGCCCCGTAAGTGACATTGCATCAATCATATTTGCCCATTTATCAACTTGATTTGCTGAGCGAATCTTTGCTGGGTCAATCACATTTACATCAAAAACCTGCTCTGAAATAGACTCAAATCGAGGAATATCAAGTCTTGGTGCATCCTCAATTTTTGATACCATAACCTCGTTACTGGAAGTATCTTGACGCTCTATAGCGTCTTCAGACTTTTTTGCGCTATTCTCCAAGCCCTTTTTTCGACTACGTAACATATTTCTTGTCGCTAAAGCACGCTCTATAGGTGATTGAACAAGCGGTGTATCGCTAGTTGACGGTTCGATATCTACATTTTGAGGAGCAACCGTTGAGTTATGATCAACTTGTTCTAATGAATTATCAAAGGGTGTTAAAGTCTCTGTATCAATATAACGAGGAGAATTATTCTCTTGCTCTATATCCCCAAGCGCCTTTATTTCTAAAGGAGGTATTTCAGCCGGTGATAATGGCGATGTTATCGCTTCAACCTCTGGTAAAGTGTTAGCTTCCTCAAAAGAAGGCTCATCTGTTACCAGATTAACGTTGCTCAGTGATTTATGGATATTTGTTTCATCAAATGTCACATCATCGAAATCATTTGTAGCGCGGGTAGAATTATCAGGAATGCTTTCGCTATTTTTTAATGGTCTAAACGCCAACAACCGAAGTAATAGCATATCAAACGCCGCTTGCTCGTCTGATGCATAAGGTAAATCTTTTCGCCCATTGAGCACAATTTGATAGTATAACTGAATATCTTCAGCACTCATGGCTTGACTGAACTTTTCAACCAAGAGGTTATGCTCTGGTGATAAGTCAAAATGTTGCCCGATGACTTGTGTCATGGCTACTTGGTGTAACAACTGAATAAGTTCAGCGGTTAAACGACTGTAATTAGGTGCATAAGACGCAATGTCTAATGAAAGGTGCATTAGAGCCTTTGGATTTTGCTTTAACAACGTAATGAGTATTTTAAAGACCCAGTTTTGGTCGACACCACCTAGCATTTGCTGCACATTGGCTAAGGTAATACACCCCTGGCCTTGTGCGATACTTTGGTCAGTTAAGCTTAAACAGTCACGCATACTGCCGCGAGCGGCTTTTGCTAATAACGTTAAAGCGCCCTTTTCAACTGAAAAATTTTCTGCATCAAGTATCTGCTGAGTCTTTTGCTCTATTTGACTCACCGTTAATGCTTTTAAATGAAATTGCAAACAACGAGATAACACAGTAACAGGAAGTTTTTGTGGATCGGTTGTCGCCAAAATAAACTTCACATGCTCAGGTGGTTCTTCAAGCGTTTTCAATAACGCATTAAAACTACTGCGAGAAAGCATATGAACTTCATCAATTAAATAAACTTTATAACGGCCTCGTGTAGGCGCGTATTGTACGTTATCAAGAATTTCACGGGTATCATCAACTTTTGTTTTAGAAGCCGCATCAATTTCGAGTAAATCGATAAAACGGCCTTGGTCGATATCTTGACAAGTATCACAAACGCCACAGGGTGTTGAAGTAATGCCTTGTTCGCAGTTCAAACTTTTAGCAAAAATTCGAGCTATCGTCGTTTTGCCAACTCCACGCGTACCCGTAAATAAATAGGCATGGTGCAAACGCTGTTGTGTTAACGCATTGACTAAAACAGTAACGACATGTTCTTGACCCACTAATTCTGTAAACTTTTTAGGGCGCCATTTACGTGCTAATACTTGATAACTCATATTACTGCCTAATCGTCGTTATATTGCAATAAAGAGTGAATAGATAACCCTAGATCTGTTAAACGTTTTTCTCCGCCCAAATCAGGTAATGAAATCACAAATGCAGCATATTTCACTTCAGCCCCTAGCCCTTTAGCAAGGCTCATCGTTGCTTCAATTGTTCCACCCGTTGCAAGAAGATCATCTACTATTAAAACTTTATCGTTGCTTGTTAATGCATCTTGATGAATTTCTAACGTATCAGTACCATATTCTAATTGATAGCTTTGGCTATTCCTAGCTCTTGGAAGCTTGCCAGGTTTACGAACAGGAATAAAGCTTATCCCTAGCGCTAGGGCCAAAGGAGCACCAAAAAAGAAGCCACGTGCTTCAGTACCAATAATTTTAGTAAAGCCGTGATCTTTATATTTAGCCACGAATAAGTCTATCGTTAACTGGTAAGCAGCAGGGTTATCGAGCAAACCAGTAATATCACGAAATAAAATACCCGGTTTAGGATAGTCAGGAACAGCATGAATTGAATTTTGTAAAAGTAAAATTTGTTTGTCAGTCATCGTCAGCATATCAAAAGTATAAATTTATCAAGTCTAAAGAATAAAGCAAAAGGAGGATGATTTACAGTGAATAACGACTTGTATTGTTTTTATTTATTAGATTTACAGCACTAAGCAAAATATTTTCGTCAATTGGCTTCGCTATAATGGCTTGAAAAGAAAAGAAGCGGGTTAGCGCGATCACATCAGTTGTGTTTTGCGTCGTCATAAAAATAATAGGAATATTAGCCGTATTTGGTTTTTTAAGAAGATTTCTACTTAGTTGAATACCATTCATAACAGGCATGAGATGGTCAATAATAAACAAGTCAAACGATTGTTGTTGCGCCTTTTCAAAGGCATCTAAACCGTTTAAAGCGGTATCAATGGTATTGCCCTGTTGTTCCAGCAGTGGTCTAATAAAATCTAAGACCTTCTTTTTATCGTCAACAAGCAATATATGCATAATGTTAATTCTTCGTAATTTTTAGTTAAACAAACAGAGACTAATTTGAAAGAAGTGTAAACCAACCCATAACCATGGGTAAAAGAGGTGCAGAGAATAAAGCAATAACTGCTACCAATAAATGGCGTTTCGATGTACTGTCTTTAAAGTCTTCGTTATCTGACATTATTATTCCTGTAACTGCAAAATTATGAGGCAGTATTTTAGCCGAGAACGTAATTTATTTCTAGATAAACTTGATCTAGATCAAACAAAAACGGCTTCATTCATCCACTCCCCTCTTTTATAAGCAAAAAAATAAAACTTCAGATATAAAAAAACCAGCCAAAAGGCTGGTTTTTAAGAAAACACAAAAACTAAATAGAAACGTTCTTACGTGCCGCTGTATCTTTTATGTAATTAACCCAACCTTTAGCTGTTCTACGAGCCTTAGGGTCTTTTAATGCTCTTTGAACATAAACATAAGCTTGTTTGTATTCTCCAAGATAAAAGTAAGATTCTGCAATACTTTGATTAAGTCTACCTTCGTTTGATACACCTATTTCAATTGCTTTCTTTAAAGCAGCTATCGCTTTAGAGAACTGTTCATCTTGATTTAGCAACATACCTTGCTTGCTATAATGCTTGGATAGATTAGTCATTTTAGCTAATTCGCCATAATAACCGGCAGCTTTGCTAATATGCTGAGACGCATGCCATGTATTTGCTAGCGTGAAAACGTTCTTATCATCACGTTTAACAACACCTGAATCTATATATTTTTCCAGTAAAACCGCTGCTTTATGAGGGATTTCACTTTGCGCATATAAATTCGCAAGCATAACTATCTCGCTTTCTTTATCAAGAAAACCTTTCTTATAAGCTAATTCCAATGTTGATAAACTTTTTGGATAATTCTCAGTCATCGCATAAAATGAAGCTAACTGGGTCCAAAACAATTTAATATCAGGAAGTACTTGTACTGCAGTTTCTAAAACCCCAACACATTCCTTATACATTTTACGTTCATAGAACGCATTTAACTTAAGAACATAAGGATTCTGATTAACTTTATCACCTAATTCAGCGATAGCATTATCAGCGGCTGGAACCACTTTAGCGTACTGTTTAAGTTCTAGATTAGCCTGAGCTATTTTCATCCAAACATTGGCATCAGATTTCCCAGTAAAGTCCATCCAAGCGTCATATGCTATTAAAGCTTCTTTATAACCTTGCACTTGCATTTGCAAATCACCAATGACTTTTAATGCATCAGCTTGCTCTGTTTCGTTGAGAATATCAGGAGCAACGGCTTTATTAAGATAATCAATTGCATTTTTTTCATCACTTTTTTGAGCATACATCATACCAATAAAGCGATTTAAGAAAGCAACGTCGTAATCTTTTTTTGCATTGATGTCTAATAGCAGCACTAACGCATTATCAACATTAGAACCATCATCGACTTCAACACCGTAAGCTTCAAATGCTTTAGCTACCTTTTTACCAACAGATTGACCAACAAGCTGAGTCTTACGCTGTGGCTTTTCTACTTGGTCTGCTCCTACAGCATAAGCTGTAGAAGACAAAGGTAAATGAGCAATCGTTACTGAACCTATGATCAATATAGATATAAAAATCTTATTCATTCTGATTACCCCTTATTCATACTGAAGTCTAGTTGCACAGTTAAACCAGGACGACGCATAGCTTTACCATCAACAACTTTCGGTTTGTAACGCCATTTTTTCAAAGCACGTTTAGCCGCTTTGTCAAATATACGTCTAGGATCTGCATCCATAACCTCAACATCTTCAACACCACCGAGTTCGTTAATAGTAAATGAAAGCTTAACCCAGCCCTCTTTACCGTCACGAGCAGCCTGTTGTGGATATTTAGGGTCAATACGTACAATTGGCGATGCATCACCATCACGTCCAAAACCAGCTCCCGGAGGAGACATACCCGTATTTGCACCAGATAACTGCACACTCGGCATGTTAAAGGTTAAGCCACCTGAATTGTTATTCACTTCAGGTTCTGGAGCCTGAGGCTTAGGTGGCGTTTTTGGCGGCGGAGGCGGCGGCGGCGGTACACGCTGTCGACGTTCAGCTGCTGACTTAGGCGGCGTAGTATTAACTTCTACAACAATATTATTCAATGACTCTTGTTTCGTCATGTCTCCACTTGAAACAAGAAATGCCATAAAAGAAAATAATGCAAAAGTTACCGCTGCGCCTAGTAGTAATGAAACTAAAAAGCGAACCATAAACTACCCCTTAGCTGCAGCAATAGAGATTCTATCTATACCTGCATCTTTAATCGCATCCATCACTTTAACAACAATGCCATGTTTTGCATTTTTGTCTGCTTGAATGATAACAACATCAGTTGGTTGCTCTGCTAACAATTTTTCAATGTTTGCTGCAACACGCTCGACATCAACGCGACGTTTATCTAACCAAATTTCACCATTTTCTCTAACAGCAATAAAGATGTTAGCTGACTTTTGCTTGCTTTGGTTAGCCGCTTTAGGTTTGTTTACTTCAATACCAGCTTCTTTTACAAATGAAGTGGTTACAATGAAGAAGATCAGCATGATAAATACGATGTCAAGCATCGGTGTCATATCAATTACTGCTTCTTCGTCTTCACGAATACGTTTACGTGCCATTCGAATATCTCTCTAGTGATGAGGTAAACTGTCAACCAGTTTAGCCTTTGCTAGTTTAACTTTAGCGTCTAACCTTGAACTGAAAAACACTCCTGATAATGCAGCAACCATTCCCGCCATTGTCGGGATAGTAGCCATTGATATACCAGCAGCCATCAGACGCGGATTACCTGTTCCTTGTTGAGCCATTGTCTCAAAGACACCAATCATACCGGTGACCGTACCAAGTAAGCCAATCAGTGGACACATTGCCACTAAGGTTCTAATTGTGAGCATACGCTGCTCTAGTAATTCTGTCGCTTCGGAGATCCAAGTATCTCTAATCCGATGGGCATACCAAGATGTAGTATCTTGGCGTGCATCCCAACGATTGACGATATCGTCTTTCATTGCAGGATAAATTTTTGACAAGAACCAGTAACGTTCAATCATCATTACCCACATCAGTAAGAGAGCGAAGGCAACAACATATAAAACGTTACCACCTGTCGCAATAAAACTCCTGACAGATTCCCAAAGCTCTATCAGGAATAACATTATTTAGACTCCTTCTCAGCAATTGAGGCGATTAGTCCTGCAGTTTGCTCATCAAGCTTTTGCAATACAGACTTACTTTTACCCGCAACAACACTGTGGATTAAAATAAGAGGTAATGCACAAATTAGACCTAATGCAGTTGTTACAAGTGCAAGAGAGATGTCACCTGCCATAATTTTCGGGTCACCAGTACCAAACAACGTAATCGTTTGGAAGGTCATGATCATACCGATAACCGTACCTAATAGACCCATTAAAGGAGCAATAGCAGCGAACATCTTAATCAAGTTAATACCACGATCAATTTTTGGTGTTTCGCGTAAAATAGCTTCATCAAGTTTAAGCTCAAGTGTTTCAGCATCAACATTTCTGTTTTCGTGATAAACCTTAATTAAACGGCCTAACGGGTTATTGTCAGTTGGATTTTCAAGGTCTTTTTCTTGAGTCTTAATACGTGAGCTAACCGTACTTAAGAAAATCATACGTTCTAAAGCGATTAAGAAACCAATAACTAACAATACTGTAATTGCGTAACCAACAGTGCCACCTTGATGATAGAACTCCATAAGTACTCTTTTACGAGTTTCAAGGGCTAATATACCACCACGTGAAGGATCTATGTATAGAGGATGATGACCTGAAGTTTCTGTAAAGAAATCAGAAGCAGTGTCAGTAATGTACCCAGATGGTTGTTTAGCCAAAGGCTGAACTTGACCAACTTCATCATTGTAGTTTAAGAAACCGTTCGCAGAAACTAAGTTAAAAGTACCGATACGTGTAATAGTTTCCGTAGACGTTGAACCATCTAGGCTCGTTACATCTGAGCTAAACTGAGACACTTTACCTGATTGAGTCATTTCGGTTTGCAATGCAATCCACAATTCTTCAAGTTGCTCAAGTTCAGGAATTTCTTTTGAGTTAGCGATAACATCAAGAACTTTGCCACGACCAGGAAATTCAGCACTTACAATTGAAGTAACTACTTGACCATAAGCATCAGCGGCAGCAGCACGAGTAACGCCGAACATTTCGCCTAAAGTACCTGTAGCATTAGCGAGTTCTACAGACTTCTGTGCGAGAGTGATCTCATTAGCTGCATACTCATTAGTTAAGCGATTGTTACGAGCATTTTGATTAGCTAATTCTTTTTTAGCTTTATTCAAAAGTGCTTGTTTATCAGCACGAGCCGATGTGAATTCTGCTTCACGCTTTTTATCAAGCTTTCCTTCAGAGATTCTATCGTTTTTAACTTGCTTTAATAAATCATCCAAATCATTAGCTAGGGCTGATGTTGCTACCGTCATTGAGGCAGCAAGCATTATAAAGTTAATAAATTTTTTCATTATTTAGCTCCTGCTGCAAATACTGGTAATTTAGTTAAGTTCTTAGGTAATTGATTACGCGCCATGGCGATAGCATCTTTAATAGGTTTTAAATATTCGTCACCTAATGCTTCCCAACCGCGAGTTTCATTGTTCCAAACCCAAACATTTTTCATGTCTAGTGATTGTGCAACTAAAGAAACACGTCCCATATGAACAAAATCAGCAGTGATTACACGGTCGCCTAAATCAAGTTCACCTTGGTAAGCTGCAAAAACAGTACCGTAGTTTGCTTCAATTTCATAAGCTTCAAGTACCATGCGGAACTGTTCTGAAACTGATACGTCTGATGAACTTAATAAATCACGTAAATTTGCAACACGCTCTTTACGAGATTCAATGTTCACAGGAATATCTAATTCAACAAATTTATCTAATGTATCAATCATCTTATACATAAGAGGAACAATACCTTGCTTAGTTTTTTCAATGCCCGCGATTTGAACTTCTAATGACTTAATATTCGCGAGTTGGTCATTAACCATTAGCTGAATGTGATCATTGTACTGAGATAAAGTTTCAGCTTCATCAACCGTTAAACGATATTCACCTAAAAGTTCAATAGTTTGTTCATAAATGCTATTGATTTTTAGTTGTGATCTTTTAGAAGCTTTAAATGTAGTAGCTTCTGCTTTTTGTAGTTCTTTTAATGCATCTGCAGAAGCAAAGTTGCTTGCTGTTAATGCTAATGTGCCAATTATCGTTGAAGCGATAAGGCTTTTCTTGCTAAATTTGGACATAGTTCCCAACCAATTGCTATTGAATGTGGATAACATGGAGATGTTAACGCAAATCTAATAATCTGCCATTTTAAGTTTTTATTTCTCTAGAATAAAACCATGCAATATTCCCAGACGACAGCGTTGCTGTCAACTAGGTACATAAAAAAGGCTGCTAATTACTGGCAAATCACGTGAATAAGCCAGTTTTGTTAAACGAAATAAACATCCGGTTAAAAAGCCCCTAAAAAACCAAGGCAACTTTTTGATTAAATCGGTTAACAAACAAACACAATTCTCTGTATATATAATTGCTCCTATTAGTTTTACTAATTCATTCGTACTAAGTCAAATTTATTTATTAAAATATTCAAAATATTTAGACAAAAAATATGAATAAATTGACATATTTACTGTTAATAACCGTGCTACTATTCAGCTATAGCACTAATTTACCTATATTTAATTATGTTAATTGATTCAACTTTTAATTTTGAAATTTGGTTCACACTATGCGCCATCGGTTTCATTGCCGGACTCATCGATGCGATAGCGGGAGGTGGAGGTATGCTAACTGTCCCAACTTTACTTTCTGCTGGTTTGCCTCCTCATATTGCGTTAGGTACAAATAAACTAGCTGCTTCTTTTGGCTCACTGACAGCCTCAGTAACGTTTTATCGTAAAAAGCTATTTGATCCCTATTTCTGGCGACTTTCTATTTTATACACCGCAATAGGTGCTGTTTTAGGGACCTTAGCTGTTGGATACTTATCAAATGATTTTCTTGAAAAATCTATACCCATACTTATTGTGATTACGGCTATTTATACTTTGCTTTCAAAAACAGTTGTGACCGAAATTAAAGGCCTGCCGCCCTTATCTATCCGTATAAAAAGGATACAAAGCACTCAAGGCTTTATCCTAGGATTTTACGATGGGTTAGCCGGTCCTGGCACGGGAGCATTTTGGACAGCTTCTTCAAGTGCCCTATACAAAATAAACATTTTGCTTAGCTGTGGTTTAGCGCGTTCAACCAATTTTGTTAGTAACATATGTAGTTTATTAACCTTTGCTTACTTCGGATATGTTAACTTTGTTATTGGTATTTCGATGGGAATATTCATTATGTTAGGTGCTGGTGTAGGCTCACATTGGGCAATAAAATTTGGTAATCGTTTTATTCGCCCCGTTTTTATCGTCGTCGTTATTTCTATGTCAGTAAATTTAACTTATCATGCATGGTTCTCTCAATAACAATATTTATAGGTTGTCAAAATGCAATTATCACTCGACAGAATTACTGCTGTTTTAGATAGCCTAGCAGAACAAGCTAAAATTATAGATGCTGAAAATCAGCAAACCAAATCTCATTATTTATTAAAAGACAAAGATATATTTTCAGAAGCCTTGTTTGTTACTAATAGTGATAAAATACAAGCATATGTAGATGAGGTGCGTGGTAAAACCATCGAATTATCAAGATTACTTCACAGTGGAAAAAAAGAACTTTCGCAAAATAGATTACAGGGCATTGAACAACAAATTTCAGCTATTATTAATGCCATAAGATCAAACAAAGGTATTCACCAAGAAGCACAATATAGACTCACAGCTATTAATGCCCGTCGGTATAAAAAAGCAGCAAAAGAGCTCTTTAAATCCAGTCAGGCGCTTTACCAGCGATTATCAGAGCACCACGAGTTTGAGCGACGATTACTTGTTATGCTTGAAGAGAGAGAACTTTTGCGCAAAAGCGCAACACCAAGCAAAGCTAATAAATTATCAGAGGAAGTGCTTGCTCTTCATCAAAGATTAGGTCGCTGTCGGCAAGCTATTTCAAAAATAGAGCGTCAAATAGAAGTTTCAGAAAAACCTCGTTGATATGACTAAATAACTCGCTTTTTACCTCATCTGGCATTAATCTTAAATGACAATAAAAAATAAATTTAACTGCTTGTTAATTGTAAAAGAGGATTGGAATGAGAATATCTGATGACATTCATAATTATTATGAAAAATTAGTCGTACAACATTTTGCTGCACTGAAATTGGAAAAAAAATATGAAGATGATTTTATTGCTGATTTAACTTGTGTGGTGCTAAATCAATTACCTACTCGTTATATTAGGCATGAAGTTGATATGTCTTTCTATTTGCCTGCCTCTGAACGTTTTGAAATGGAAAACAACGTCAAAGTGGCGATCAGCAAAGCCTTAGAGTTTATGAAAACACAACAGGCTTAATACCTATAAGATACTTTCATTGATAAACAATTGTTCAAGTAAATTGCTCACTTGTTTATCATTATCAAAAAAGCTTATACCCACACTGACCTTACCTGCTTCATTCCTCCTATTACAAGCTCTTGCAGGTATTTTAATCTCTTCTGAACTCGGGTGCTGAATGCATAAAAATACGTCGCATTTATTAACCGCAACCTTAACGTTATCGGCTTTAAATATAAACCACACCCTTTTATAGATATGTCGGCAATAATGCCATTTAAACACACTTCTTTTTCTCTACCCCTTCCACATCCAACATAATAGATGCAGGTAAATAGCCGGTAATTCCGTGTTGTAAGCGAAGTTGACGACTTTCTATTTTTTTGGGTAGTGTAAAATTTAGCAGCTTTCTGGATAATAGGTCATATGTTTAATGTCAGAACGAAAAGCAAAACACTCGCCGTGCTCTCCCCCTAAGATATAGCGAACAATAACAACATTACCTTCCACTAAAACATCTTGATAAGAACTAACACGATGAGTAACTCGATATTTGAGAATAATATTTTTCCCCATTTCATAGCCAATTGAAAAGACTTTAAAACGAAGTTTTACCGGGTGATTAATTTTTATATCAACAGGCTTCCCTGGCTATAATTGAAACATATAAAATTTTCGGCTAGGCCAATGATTCAGACGATCTTTTCTTGTTACTAATTCACCCGTTATTGAACATCAGTGGCTGTTGACATGCTTCAAAATAATTATAAATTTATCACTCGATTAAACCTACCTAGGCACCCCCAGTGTCCCTTTGCCCTTGGACTCCAAACGAATACAGACACAGAAGATCACAGCGATCATCTAACAGACTTTGAATTCTTTAGGGTAGTAATGGCATGGTGAATTAGAGTGTTGTTCTTAATTGATCTTACAGGAGCCCTGAAGGGCTAAAGATAATTAAATTACTATGAAATGATTAATGTTGCAGATTCTATCGTTTATATATGCGGTACTGAAAGTGTGATTTAAGACTGTGTACCTAAATGGATACTAGAATGTGTAACTATTATATGATCTAATGATTGTGAACCTGTTATAACTAACGATTCTACAGGGCTTCTAGGGAGTTTTAAGATTGGGTGGCAACCCTAGCAGCCACACCTCGGCACATGAGTCACCTGCTGCGGTTGCTTCCTTCCGGATCTGGCCGAGTTCACAGAGTATCATTGCGAGGGGACCGAAAGGGTCACCATAGAAAGTTGTGCTTCTCACTACAACGCCGCGAATTATGGCTAAAGATTTAGCTTGATGCAAGCCCTAGTTATATAAATAAAGTTGTTCGCTTGTTTTTTAAACATATAAGCAAGTAAACAACTAATTTATCACCTATATCTATGAACCTTGACGCGCTAACCGCTCATTAATTTCTAATAAGACTGACTTAATAACGAGTAAGTTTTCTTTTCCTAAACGAAGCAGGAGTTTGTCTGCATCATCGAGTGCTTCTACTTGCTCGTCTTTATAACGAAACATTACACTTGGACGAACTAAATCTAATGATTCCTTTGGAATTTCCATATCGAGTACTTTAGTAATGGCATCATGTAATACATCAGTAAAGTTGTCCTCTGGATAACCTAGCTCAGCATAAGCTTGGTCTATCAAGGGTTTCATTTCAAAGTACCACTGCACCAGTGTTTCACTGTCAAATGATCTCAATAAATCGACATAGAGTGTGAATCTCTGTGTTGTAGACTCATTCCATTTCCAATCGGTAGTTGTGCCATTATTAATTTCATTAGCTGAAAATTTAGTACTAGGTTTAACAAGAGGGCTGTGTGCGTACGCAAGATTTCCTTGCGCAAAGTTGTCGGTAAAAACAACAAAACGACGAACCATATCTTTATTAATCACGAGTTTTAAAAGCTCTTTACGCCAGGTATAGTTTGGTAATTTTTCTTGTACCCAAACGTCACTCTCATCTAAGCTGGGTAATATAATCTCGGGGATAGTTTCAACAAAAGGTTCAGGTTCTACCACAGCTGCGATTTCTGGTTCAACTGACTCTTTTTCAGGTATTGGCTCGGCAGCAATTTCAGTCTTAATAACAGGTGTTATAGTAACATCGGCTATTTTTTCTTGTTCAGTGGATGAAATATACAACCAAGATAGACCTGCTATCACTATAACAATAATTACGGCAATAATGCCCCAAGAGGTTTGTTTACCTTTTTGCGCTTGATCTTCCATAGGTACCTATAATTCAATTTATCTTAAGAAAAAATGATAATAACTCATTGCAACGCGTTTTCATGTCAGTTGCAAGGGAAATACGTGATCTAAAATAACTTTTATTCAAGATTAAGTTTTATACTTTATATTGCCATTACACAATAATTATAAAATAGCATCTTCTTGATTTTCAGGCATTGCTTTTATAAAAGCAGGTAACTGATTACAACGTTCAACAATAGCATTAATAAGCGGAAATGCTGACATGTCTACCTTGAATCGATTAGCATTATAAACCTGGGGAACAAGACATAAGTCGGCAACGGTTACATGGTCGCCATAACAATATTCTCCTGAGACCTTTTGAAGTTTTTCTTCAAATGCAGCAAAGCCAAGGCACATCCAGTGTGGCCCCCAGGCTGATTTATTAACATCATCAACACCCAGCGTTTTCACTAAATATTGTTGAACACGAAGATTAGTTACTGGGTGAACCTCACAAGCAATATCTAAAGCAAGTGCTTGTACCTGAGCTTTATCAACTATACTTTCAGGATAAAGCGCAGGTTGTGGCTGTTTACTCTCTAGGTAATCAAGTATAGCTATACTCTGATTTAACACCAGCTCACCATCAAGCGTGTCGTCAATTAATGTCGGTACTAAATGTGTTGGGTTCAATGCAACATATGCTTCACTGTGTTGCTCCCCTCCGTTGTTAACTAAATGGACAGGAACAGATTCACAATCGATATTTTTTAAATGCAGAGCGATTCTTACTCGATAAGCTGCGGATGACCGCCAATAGCCAAAAAGTCTCATTTTATCTCTCTCTCTTCGTTATATTTATGAATTATTTATATTTTTACAGTTTTTTTGTTAATATCGTATTCACGTAATTTATTCGCAATTGCGGTATGACTTAAACCTAGTTTTTTAGCAAGTTGTCGTGTGCTTGGGTAGGCTGGGTATAGTTTTCTCAATAGATTAGCTTCAAAACCTTTAACCGCAGCATCTAATGTGCCTACAAACTCTTGTTCTAAGTAGCCATGTTCACGTGTATACGCTGGTAATTGCAAATGAGAGGTCATCACGATACTCCCTTCCATTAACGATACAGCGCGGATTAGAACATTCTCAAGTTGGCGAACATTTCCAGGCCAAGGATAGTGTTCGATAAAATCTCGACAATCATCAGACATAGTAACAATGGTTTTACCAATGCGTTGACCAAATTTCACAATAAAAAACTCTGCCAGTGGAATAATGTCAGAACGTCTATCACGTAAAGAAGGTATATTTAGGCCAAGTACATTGAGTCGGTAATATAGATCTTCTCTAAATTGACCTGCAGAGACCATATTAAGTAAGTCACAGTTTGTTGAACTGATGATCCTAACATTTACTCTTATTTCGGCTTCATCATTAACGCGGCGAAAAATACCATCTTGAATAACGCGTAGCACTTTAGTTTGTAATTTTGGCGACATTTCTCCCACTTCATCAAGGAAGATAGTGCCACCATCTGCTGATTCGAATAATCCCCGTTTTGCTTTAATATCACCTTGTGAACCCGCACCAAATAGCTCGGTTTCTGCTGCGTCATCAGGCAATGCGGCACAACTTAAGGTCATAAAAGATTTATTGCTGCGATCGCTGGCTGCATGGCATGCATGAGCTAAAAGTTCTTTACCTGTACCTGTTTCACCAACAATGAGCATTGAAGAGTCGAGTAACGCCATACGTTTTGCTTCACGAATAACTTTGCGCATAGTGCCACTACTCGCTTGAATGCCTGCAAAATTATTTTCATTAGCTTGTTTAAAAGCACTTATTTGCTGACCTAAACGCGCTTCTGATTTTAGAATTAATACCGCTCCTGCCAATACAGGTATTCCGCTTTGATCTGTGACATGGATAGGCATTATATCAGCTACAAAATCATCATCTTGAAACTTTAATCGGCGAGTTTGTGCAAGGACTTCATCGGCATCTAACCAACGGTTAAAATTAAAACCTTTCAGCCAATTACTGACATTATCACCAACGATCTCGTGCTCCTTACATCCCATAATACCGGCAGCAACCGTGTTAACAATACGAATATCACCCTTTGCATCGATAGAAATAAAGGGGTCGGGGAACGTTTTAATCAGGGTTGCTAGCTCATTTCGCTCACGTTCAGATGGCATAAAAGGTGTGGTTTTTACATCATTAACACCTTCAATTAAGCGCAAGCGCGGCATAAAAGTTTGTAACTCGCTAAATGCTAAATCAGGGATATTTATAAAAATTTCTCCTGGCTGTTTTAGTTCGATACCACGTAAATTTATCTTATGTTCAACAAATATTTCTAATACTTCTTGTGCAATGCCAACTCGATCACAACAAACAATTTCTAAACGCATTTACCTTACTCTACTATAGCCAAGTGTACCTATTTGCTATTGTAAACTATTTTGTACAACAAAAAAAAGCCCCCTGAGGTAGGAGGCTGTTATTATCTAATGTAAGCAAATATTACAAAAGTTTATCGGTTTTTGCTGCACAAATAAAATCATTACGGTGTAGCCCTTTAATAGCATGCGTCCACCAAGTTATTTTCACTTTGCCCCACTCTAATAAAATAGCAGGATGATGAAACTCTTCCTCAGCTAATTCAGAAACTTTATTTGCAAATGCCCATGATAACTTGTAATTTTTAAACTTATATTCACGCTCAAGCATCATGACACCATCACGAACTTCAGGGATCCAATCAGGTATTTGTGACAATAATACCGGTAATTCTTCATCGCTAACTTGTGGCGCGCCTACTTGGCATGCTTCACATTTTTGTACAGATAATTGCTCAGTCATCTCTTTTCCTTAACTTTCATTATTAATTTCTTTTGCCGGAAACTTGGCTGGATATAAGCCTAACGCTTTTGCTTGCTCAACCAACTCCATAATATCAGACACTTCATATTTTCTAAGATTGTCTAAATCACTCACTTTATTCAACATATAATAAATAGGCTGAATAACATCAATTCGATAAGGTGTTCTTAATACATCAAGTATTTCGAGTTTTTCACGCACTACATGCTCATTTTCTGTGGCATGAATCGTTTCACTGGGTGAAGATAAAATACCCCCACCATAAATTTTAATACCTTCTGGGGTATCCAATAAACCAAACTCAACGGTGAACCAATATAAACGAGCTAGAAAGACTCTTTGCTCTTTCGTTGCATTCAAGCCCATTTTTCCATAAGCCTCAGTAAAATCGGCAAAAGACTTATTGGTTAACAAAGGACAATGGCCAAATATTTCATGAAAAATATCAGGTTCTTGTAAATAATCAAACTCTTCTCTGCTACGGATAAAAGTAGCAACGGGGAATTTCTTCTCTGATAGCAGCTTAAAGAAGGCACCAAAACCAATCAATGCAGGTACTGGCTCACACTGCCAACCGGTTGTTTCTTTAAGCACTTTACTGACTTCTGCAAGTTGTGGAATCCGGTCATGTGGTAAATTTAATAATTTTGAACCAAATTTATATTCGTCACACGCTTTGTCTTCAACACATTTTAATTGACGAGTGATCAATTCTTGCCAGACGCTATTTTCTTCATCTGACCAATGAATGTGACCATTTTCATCAGCAACTCGCGAAATATACTTCGTCGCCATCCCCATGATATTACCTTATTTTAATTTCTATCATCATTCACTAACCAATGAGTGAGCAATGTTCTTTACTGATAATAAAACAAGCTTGCTGGGAAAAATACCAAACGCCAACTGGCTATTATTTAGCCAGACAATAATAGCGTATAGAAAAAATTACAAAAATGTAAATATAAAAACAATGGCTAATTAAATCATAGAGATAAAAACAAGTCATTTAAGGTTCGCACAGATTAAAACTACCTGATTAGTAACTTTTTTACTTGACTGAGTATTTTTTTTCTCACTTGAGCTACTTTGGGTGTGTTTTCTTCAAAAGGAATAGGCCGACAAAGCTTAATGGTTTGGATCCCTAAACGTGACGTTAGCATACCCGCACCGAGCCCTTGCGCCATTCGCGCAGATAGTTTTCCTAACAGTTCAGCCCCAACCAAATCAGCGCCTAGATCAATCACTAACTCGCTTGCGCCAGCGTAAGCCATATTAACAAATATCTGTTTAATTAATTTGATCCTACTCCAATAGCCGATTTTTAAACCATAAAGAGCGGCAATTTTGTCTATCATGCGTAAGTTCCGCCAAAACATCAGCATCATATCAACAAGTGCAATCGGACTTAACGCAACTAATACCACCGCCTCAGTTGAAAACTTAGCCACTTCAGCAAGCGCTTTTTCATCCACCTTTGTTAAGACTTCACGAGAGTATAATTGCAGTAGCTCTTCGTCACTGTATTCTTCTTTAATCAATGATTGCCAGCTTTTTTCATGTTCAGACATTAAGTCACAAGGTAAATTGGCTGAAATACTTTCACATAATGCTTTTGCATTAACCTTACTGTTTGAACCTAATTCAGCTGATAATATGTTTTGGGCGTTAGCTTTCGTACGTTGCTGCCTTTTGAATTGCCTTAGCGCTGAATATTCTCGTATTGCCGTGGAACCAACGACCACTGATAAGCCAAATAACAGAACGCCATACATCGCGGCTAATATCGGCGATTGGGCAAAACCCTGTTGAAAAAAATTAAACGTTTCTACAATAACAACGCCTGCAAAAACACTGCCAATAACCCGCCATAGCCAACGAGGCTTTGATTTTTCTTTCGGGTTGTCATCATTTAAATAACCTTGCTTTACTAGCGATAAGTCTTCTATTGCTTGCCAGTCGTCATTACCTACAATGACTTGTTGCCCGTTTGCAGGTAGATTATTAGTCTTTGTGATTAACTCATCATTTTCAAAAAGAATTTGCTGTTGATATTTTTCATCAAGTTCATTCAATTATTTTATCTCCGAGTAAAAACCACATCACTTGATCCATATGAATTATTTGAGGGTCTATCATCTCATTTTATCTCCGAGTAAAAATTGCATTACTTGATCCATACGCAGATGAGGTAGGCACTCATGCTGGCCAACAGGTTCTAAAGGAGCAAATTTTATATAGTTAAAAGTCTCTTTCTGCCAAAAATCTTGCTCGGGTAATTTACTCGGTACCGCGCCAGGAAAAACGGTAATAAGTTCACCGTTTTCAGAACGTTTGCCGCGAAGTACCGGAATGTCTTGTCCCTGATAACGACTCGTACCTGCTTGTGTCGTTTTAACGGATGCGAGTGCCAGCGTTTTCATTTCTATCACATCATAATTTAACTGATGCTTAGTTTGATAAACCAACTGGTCGAGTAAGCGCACTAAATTCTTATGTTGCTCAGGTGTCACATGATCCGCTTTAGTCGCAGCAAATAATAATTTATCTATTTTGGGTGCGAACAATCGAGAGAACAAACTGCTTTGACCATAACTGAAACTTTCCATGATCATAGTCATTGCCATTTTCAAATCAGCAAAACTATCAGGGCCATTGTTCAGTGGTGTTAAACAGTCAGCCAAGACAATTTGTCGGTCGAAATGAACAAAGTGTTCTTTATAAAAAGCTTTAACAACGCGCTCTTTGTATTCGATAAACCTTGCTCTTAACATGCCTATTAAGCAATCGTCACTGGCATTTTGATAAGCATTTTTATCTATTTTCTCAAAGTGTGTAAAAGGAAAAAACTGCAAAATAGGGGCATCTTCTAATTCACCCGGTAAAATAAAGCGACCTGGCTGAATAACCGACATACCTAGTTCGTGGCGAAAGTGTAATAAAAGCTGAGTATATTCTTTGGATAGATCAGCCAGCATTTGCTCATCAACGGTTGCAAAGGGATCTATTTGATTAATTTTCTCGATAAAACTTTCAGCTGATTTAAATCTTGGCTCGGTAAGTAATAATGCGGTTGTTTGTTTTGACCACTGTTCAAACGTTTGATTTAACATCGGTAAATCAAGTAACCATTCTCCTGGATAATCGGTAATATCAAGGTATAAAGTTGCAGTATCACTCGCATATTTCAATAGAGAATCTTTTGGCTTATAGCGAATAGCTAAACGCATTTCACTGATACCGTGGGTAGGTTCAGGCCATGTTGGCTCAATTTGTGAAAACGCTGTCATAGCGCGGTCATATTCAAAGCGGCCAATATGTAAGTGTTTTTGAGGAACTCTTTTTGCCGCAATAAATCGCCCTTGATGAACAACATTAAAAAAACCTAATTGTGAGTTATTACCTTCATTAACAAGTTGATTGACTAAAGAAGTAATAAAGGCTGTTTTTCCACTACGACTAAGCCCTGTCACTGCTAAGGTAACATGTTGGTCAAGCGTTCGATTAAATAAGTCATTTGCTTTTTGTTTTAATTTATTTAAGTTTTTTTTATTTATAAGTGCCATGGATTATCTTACAGAAAGTTATAAACCTGTTACAACTCAAGATACAGGTTTCAAAGTGCTTGAGCAATTTCAATTCAAGGCACAGCCATAAAAGGTAGTTATTTAGCATATGTAACAACAACGATGAGTCAGGTTATCTGGCCCTTTTTCAATGAAACTAAAAATGATTTAATACCGTGTCAACTCGTAAAAAAGCGGCAAATGCCGCTTTTTATTTGAGTATATTTACAGCTTATTAATTTCTTGCGAAACAGTAAACTCTGGTGAGGTCACATAATGTTCCATCGCACGTACTTCTCTTTCTAATGATTTAAATTTTTGCCTAATATCTTGAAAAGCTTGCTTTGGTGGCTCTCCTGACTGCCAAATACGAGACTTTACTTTAATTGATTCAGAGGAAAGTTCAGCTTCTGCAGAGTCCCTTGGTGATGCATATTGAGAGTGAGTTTGTTGATTTTTTTTATTCAATGTCCCTGGCTTTTTATCCAAAATAAACCAGCCAGCAATGTAAATAACAATAAACCATCCCATACCTAATAAAACACCTGACACAACCAAAATGCGCACTAACCATGTTTCCCAACCAAAGTAATCAGCTAAGCCAGCACAGACACCTGCAATTTTTCCTTGGCTTGAATTTCGGTATAATTCACCTCGACGCTTGTCTGTCATACCTTATTCCTCCAGTCTGGTGTTTCAGCATCTAAAATGGCTTCAAGCGTTTTAATTCTATCGGTCATTTTATCCGCTAATTCGGAGAGTTCTGATAATTGCTTGTACTCTTCCTCACTAAAACCTTGGGTTATTTGACGTTTACTTCGGTAATGTAAAATCAACCAAATAGGGGCAACCAGTAGCATAAAAATGATGACTGGAATCATAATAAGTTGTTCCACGATACTTCTCCTTATTCGTTATTCAATACAAACTAAATTACTTAGTTTTCTTCTCTGATTTCATTCTAGCTTTTAATTGTGCTAATTCATCGTCAATATTTTCATCAGATTCTAAGTCAGCAATTTCATCGGCTAACGATTTGCTGCCTAAATCAAGAGATTCAACTTGTGATTCAATGTCATCAATTTTACGTTCATAACTATTAAAACGACTCAATGCGTCATTAACGCGGTCACTATCGATATTCTTTTTAACCTTTAAGCGAGAAGTTGCTGTTTTCTCACGCATGATTATCGCTTTTTGTCTCGCTTTCGCATCAGCTAGCTTTTCTTGTAACTGTGAAATCTCACTTTGTAACTTCGCAATATGGTCATCAACGTGTGTCAATTCATCTAAAAGTGATACTGCGTTTTCCCCACACTTTTTCTTTTCGATTAACGCAGATCTTGCTAAGTCTTCTCGGCCTTTACTTAACGCTAACTCTGCTTTTTCCTGCCATTGTTGTTCGTCTTTTTCAAAACGACTAGCTTGGCGAGCTAAATCTTTCTTATCCGCTAAAATTTTAGCTGATGAAGAACGCACTTCAACTAAAGTGTCTTCCATTTCTTGAATGATCAATCTAACCATTTTTGCAGGATCTTCTGCTTTATCTAACAGGTTGTTAATATTCGAATTAATAATATCTGTAAACCTAGAAAAAATACCCATAATAACTTCCTCATTCAATTATTTTATTTAATTTTGCTAATATGCTTTATTCATGTTCTGCGCCAAGTTTTATTATTAACTTAACCCTCTGTTTTAAATAAAGTTATTATAATTAAAAAAAACACTTCAAACCTGATGATTAATAAAATACACTATTTGTTAGTGAAATAAACCAATTATTAGGTCAAGCGATGTCGCGTTTTAACCAAAAGGATAATCTTCTTGGACAAGCAAATAATTTTCTTGAAGTTTTAGAGCAAGTATCACAAATAGCTCAACTGAGTAAACCGGTGCTTATTATTGGTGAAAGAGGTACGGGTAAAGAGCTTATAGCTGCTCGTCTCCATTACTTATCTAAACGCTGGGATCAAAATTATTTAAAGCTTAATTGCGCAGCATTAAATGAAAACTTATTAGAAACAGAGCTCTTTGGTTACGATAGTGGCGCATTCACCGGTGCAGGAAAACGCCATGAAGGTCGTTTCGAGCGAGCAGACAACGGCACATTGTTTCTAGATGAAATAGCCAATACGTCGGGTCTGATTCAAGAAAAACTCTTAAGAGTTGTTGAATATGGAGAATTTGAACGCGTTGGGGGATCAAGAACTATTCGCACAAATGTTCGTTTAATTGCCGCAACAAATGAAGACTTACCCACGTTAGCGGATGCGGGTGAGTTTAGAGCAGATTTACTAGACCGCCTTGCCTTTGACGTTATCACCCTACCGCCACTTCGTGAACGTATTGAAGACATACTTTTGTTGGCTGAAAGCTTTGCGATTAATATGGCCCGAGAGTTAGAATTTGAGCTTTTTAGTGGTTTTACCGAAAAAGCAAAGCGTTCAATGCTTGAATATCATTGGCCAGGTAATGTGCGTGAATTGAAAAATGTTGTTGAACGAAGTGTTTACCGTTGTAATAATCCACATTTACCCGTTCATGATCTTGTTATTGACCCCTTTGAATCGCCCTATCGACCTTCTCAGCGTATCAAAACTCAAGATAGAGTAACGGTACCCGTTCAAAATATTGATGAAAGTAATAGCGAAAAGAAATGCAAAGAAATCATTCAGCAACAGTTGCCAGTCAGCAAATCTTTAGCGTTTCCTTTATCATTAAAAGACCTCTCACAGGATTATGAGATTGACCTAATTCAATCCGCTTTAGAGAATTGCCAATATAATCAAAAGAAAACTGCCGATGCACTCAAATTAACCTATCATCAACTAAGAGGTTATTTAAAGAAATATAACTTATTAGAAAGTGCTGTAGACGAAGGGTAGTTAAGTTTATATGTCGATATTCGCTGTTAGAAAACGCTCATTGAAGGCCATGTTCTTGCCCATTTTATGCCTAGTTTCGGCATGTAATGTCGACAAGGATCAATCACTGAGTGACCATAGTATTGTCTATTGCTCAGAAGGCTCTCCAGAAAGTTTTAACCCACAAACGGTTACCTCAGGTACAACGGTTGATGCAACCTCAAATCAATTGTATAACCGATTAATTTCATTTCGGGGTGAAGATAACACCATCGCACCATCGCTTGCTAAGTCTTGGCATGTGACACGTGACGGTAAAATGATCACTTTTTATCTACGTAAAGATGTCGCCTTTCATCAAACAGATTATTTTACACCAACACGATTCTTCAATGCTGATGACGTACTTTTTAGCTTTAACCGAATATTATTACCTAAACATCCTTTTCATCAAGTTTCGGGGGGTAAATATCCCTTTTTTCAAAGTGTAAGCTTTTCTACTGTTGTTGAGAGTATTGAAAAAATCAATGACTATACCATTCGCTTTAAGTTTAAGTATGCTGACAGCTCAATTTTAGCCAATATAGCAAGTGACTTTGCCATTATTTTGTCAAAAGAATATGCTGATACATTAGTGTTAAAAAATATTAAGCGGGACATAGACACCTTACCTATTGGTACGGGTCCTTTTAAACTAAAAGAATATCGCCCTGGCGCCTATATTCGATTCGCAACCCATAAAAAATATTGGGATACGCCCAGTACACTTGAGCAACTTGTGTTTGATATAACCCCTAGTAACACTAGTCGATTAACAAAGTTATTGGCGGGTGAATGTGATGTTATTGCTTTTCCTATTGCCCATAAAAAAATAAAGAGTAAACCTCAATTACAGCTTGAAGCCGTCACGTCTTTTAATGTTGGCTACCTTGGTTTTAACACACTCAAACCGCCCTTTAATGATGTAAAAGTTCGACAAGCTGTCGCACTTGCAGTAAACAAACAAGCTATTATTGATACGGTTTATCGCTCAAAAGCTGATATAGCAAATAGTTTATTACCAAAAACTTCATGGGCTTATGACAAAAATACCCGGCCTCAAACTTACGATTTATCCCAAGCAAAAAAATTAATAATCGAAGCAGGTTTCCCTGATGGTTTTACCATGAATTTATGGGCTTTACCTGTCCAGCGAGCATACAACCCTGACGCTGTTACTATGGCAAAATTGATTCAAGCCGATCTAAAGAAAATAGGCATAAAAGTACTGATTGAAAACTCTCTCGATATGGGTTCTTTTCTGGAACAGTTGTCAAAAGGTGAACATCAAAGTGTATTATTAGGCTGGTCGGCAGATCACCCTGATCCTGATAATTTTTTTACCCCCTTATTAAGTTGTTCTTCGGCTAAGAGTGGTAACAACAGAACGTTTTGGTGTAATGAGGATTTTGACAACTTAATACAACAAGCCTTAGAAACGACTAATGTAGTTCAAAGAAAGCAGTTATATAGCCAAGCGTTGGCGATTATTTCTACTGAAGTGCCACTAATTCCCATTGCTCACTCCAAACGATTTCAAGCGAGAAAAAACATTGTGAAAGGCCAATTATTGTCTCCCTTTGGTGGTATCGACTTTAGTAAGGTGAGTAAAAACTGATATGCTGATATTTACGCTACGCCGCCTTAATTTATTTATTTTTACTTTATTTTTACTGACGTTGCTGTCTTTCAGCTTAAGTTTTCTCTTTCCTGGAGACCAATTAATTAATATTTCTGGTCAAGTCAATGCAACACCTAAACAACTCATTGTTTTAGCTGAACAATACCAAACTAGCAACAATATTTTTCAACAGTACTTTGCCTATATAAGTCATCTTTTTCAAGGTGACTTAGGCATTTCAATGGCGAGTCAATTATCTATTAGTACCGAAATCATGAGCTTTTTACCAGCAACGATAGAGCTTACCTTAGTAGCACTCTTTATTGCCATGCTGTTTGGTATTCCTATTGGCTTTATTGCTGCAATCAACCATCGTAAAGCAACCGATAATATAATTTTAAGTATCTCGATGATTGGTTATTCGATTCCTGTTTTTTGGTTAGGCTTACTCGCGATCCTCATTTTTTCTATCCAGTTAGGTTGGTTACCCTCAGCAGGTCAACTTAGTTTACTTTTTGAAATTGAACATGTTACTGGCATACAATTTATAGATATATTGTTAAGTGATAGTCCTTACAAGTGGCAAGCCTTTCAAGATGCAAGTGCTCATATTTTTCTACCCGCTTGTGTCATTGCCTTAGCGCCTGCGACCATATTTGTTCGCTTAGCCCGTACGGCAATGATGGATGTATTAGACAGCCAATACATTCGTGCCGCTAAAGCAAAAGGGTTAAGCTTTAAGCAAATCATTTATCATCACGCGATACGAAATGCCATGGTGCATGTTATTCGAGATGTTGGTTTACAATTCGCGAACTTAGTGACCATTGCAATGGTCACTGAAGTTATTTTTAGTTGGCCAGGTATTGGTCGTTGGTTAATAGAAAGTATCTTTCAACGAGACCACACCTCAATTCAAGGTGGGCTTTTAGTGCTTTCTAGTTTTATTTTTATCGTGCATATTGTCATCGATTTTATCTATGCAGCACTTAACCCGTTAGCAAGAGAGAGTCGTCATGGCACGTGATAAAATATATTTAGAGGAAGAGTTTCCTTCTCCCTTGCTACAGCTTTGGCATAACTTCAAAGAAACACCCGTGGTGATGATTGGCTTTAGTTGTTTTATTTTCTTAACCATATTAGCTCTATTCTCCCCTTTATTAACGCCCTATACATCGGTTGAAAATCACTTGGATTTTTTGCTGTTACCACCAGCCTGGAACGACGATGGCAACGTGAGTTTTTTATTAGGGACTGACAATTTAGGCCGAGATATGCTGTCCCGTTTAATGCACGGCACTTCACTCACCTTTGGTCTAAGCTTTGTAGTGGTACTTATCTCTTTAGGTATTGGCTTAGTGATTGGCTCTTTATCCGCGTTAACATCAGGCATAAAGTCGAGTTTTCTTAACCATTTTCTTGATGTCATTCTGTCTATTCCTTCTTTATTGCTTGCGATTGTCATTGTGGCTATTTTGGGGCCAGGCTTAAGCAACACCTTATGGGCAATAATAATAGTGTTGATCCCACAGTTTGTGCATATAACCCGTAATGCGGTTACCCAAGAATTCAGAAAAGATTATGTGCTCGCCTCTCGTTTAGATGGCGCAAGTTCATTTAGAATTTTATATCATTCCGTATTTCCAAATATTCTAGAGAAATTGATTAGCCAAGCAACACTGGCCCAGTCTGCAGCCATTCTTGATATTGCGGCTTTAGGCTTCCTAGGTCTTGGCGCACAAATTCCTATGGCTGAATGGGGCGCGATGCTAAAAAATGGTATTGATTTATTCTACATTGCCCCGTGGACAGTATATTTACCTGGGTTAGCGATTTTGTTTGCCGTGGTTGCAACCAATTTAGTCGGTGAAGGTATGAGACACGCACTTAAAGTCAGTAAGGAAGCTTAATGAATCTTTTAGATATTAGAAATCTTTCTATTGTGCTTAAATCGGCGACTAATCCTATTTTAGCTGTTGACCGTGTCAGTTTAACGATGAAAGAAGGCGAAGTTCGTGGATTAGTTGGAGAATCTGGATCAGGGAAGTCATTACTTGCACAAGCTATTATTGGCGTACTTGATGACAAGTGGCAAGTAGATGCAGATAGATTTCACTGGCGAGGCAAAGACTTGATGCGTTTATCGATAGATGAACGCAAAGCCATTATTTCAAAAGATGTGGCGATGATATTTCAAGAACCGATGGCCTGTCTAGATCCAACAATGACGATAGGAAAGCAGCTTACTGAGGCTGTTGATGGCGAGCAGTTAAGTGGTTATTTTTGGCAGAAAAACCGACAACGTAAAGAAACAGCCATGACTCTGTTGCATAAAGTGGGTATAAAACAGCACAAAATTTGTTTAAAAAAATATCCTCACCAGCTTAATGATGCTTTATGTCAGCGAGTGATGATCGCTATGGCGCTAGCTAAACGCCCTATTTTGTTGATTGCCGATGAACCGACTACGGCAATGGAAAGTACAAATCAAGGACAAATCTTTCGTTTGTTGGCCAGTTTGAATCAACTCAAAAATATGTCGATATTATTAATCAGCCATGATCTTGAAAATGTCACTCATTGGACAAATACCATTACAGTGATGTATAGCGGGCAATTTGTGGAGGCGGGAACCACTAAACATATATTTGAACAACCTTTCCATCCCTATACCCGCGCGCTTGTCGACAGTAGCCCAAAATCAAACAGGGGCTTACCTGCCAAATCGCGGCTCATGGCATTACCCGGTAGTATCCCTATTTTACAACATTTGCCTATCGGTTGTAGACTAGGACCTAGGTGCCCCAGAGCTCAACAAGAATGTGTAATAGCACCCAAAGTCACTAATTACCATGGACATCAGTTTAGTTGTCATTTTTCATTAAAGGACAGTTATTAAAATGCCGACACTCTTAGAGGTTAACAACTTAAGTAAATCTTTTAAATTGAACCGTAATTGGTTTGATAGAAAAGCCTTTACCGCATTAGAACCGATATCATTTGAAGTACAAGCCCACCAAACATTAGCTATTGTTGGTGAAACAGGCTCAGGAAAATCAACCTTAGCAAAGTTATTAGTAGGTGCTGAACTTCCCACTACGGGCAGTATTAAACTCAATGGGCAAACATTACAGCCGGGAGACTTTAAACAACGATGTCAGCATATTCGGATGATATTTCAAGACTCCGGTACAACGTTAAACCCAAGTTTAACCATCGGACAACTACTCAACGAACCTTTACTGCTCAATACAAAATTAAATGAAGAAGACCGTCACTGTTTAATTCGAGAAACATTACAAAAAGTAGGCTTACTGGCTGAACATATGAATTTTTATCCACACATGTTCTCTGGTGGTCAAAAACAACGTATATCGTTAGCTAGGGCTATAATACTGCAACCGCAGGTCATTATACTAGATGAAGCGTTAGCTTCACTAGACCCCTCTCTACGCTCACAAATGATTAACTTATTACTCGACTTACAAGAACAGATGGGACTCGCTTATATTTTAATTTCTCATAACTTAGGTATTGTTAGACATTTCAGCGATAAAATAATGGTCTTAAGTAAAGGGCAAGTGATGGAGATGGGCGAAACCTCGGTTATTCTGAAGAAGCCAAAACATCAATATACTAAAAAACTTATTTTAAACCAAAGATTTCAATTACTGCATAAGTAAAAAGTTAGCGTGTGTTAAATAGATTTTTAACAAAAATAAAGCCAGCGTAATGCTGGCTTTATACGTTAAATAATGAGTAAAACGGGTTAGCTATTTACTTTTCTGCGCGACCCATAAATTTACGTTCTTCTGTATTTACTTTAATTTTATCACCTGTAGAAATATGCTCAGGTACTTGAACCGTTAAGCCCGTAGATAAAATTGCGGGCTTAGTACGTGCTGTTGCTGACCCACCTTTTATAGACGGGTCAGTTTCTGTAATGACTAATTCAACACTTGGTGGCAAATCAACACCAACCGCAACACCATCAACAATAATCACTGACAAGCCCATGGTGTCTTCACAAATAAATAAAGCTTCTTCAGCAATACTCTCTTTATTTAGGTTATATGGCGTGTAATCTTCATTGTCCATAAATACATATTCGTCACCATCTATGTATGAAAACATAGCAGGACGACGGCTTAAGTCAGCAAAATTAAGCATATCTGAGTCTTTAAACGTCTCATCAATCTTACCGCCAGTGACTACGTCGTACATACGCATGCGATATAGACTACCACCAGCACGACCTTGAGGAACTGAACGCTCAATATCTCTTACAATAAATACTTTTCCGTTGTGCTCTACAGCAGCATTTTTCTTTATATCACTGGCCTTTGGCATTGATAATAATTCCTAAAATTAAATGTGGAGACAAATATCAAGAACTTCACAGGATAAAAATGTTTAGCTCGCCAATTTATCGACTTTTAATGATTATAAACTGAGGTTTAACGATTTCCAAGAGTTTCCCACACGCATGGTAACTATATATTTACCTGCCCCTGGTATTCTTCACTAATTTTGTATCAAAACACGGTGTTTTATTACTCTTGTTGTGTCAGTAAAGTGCTTATTGGCAAACGAATTAAAGTGATTATTGCACCACCACCAAAAAGTAAAACGAATAAGAACACTAAAAATGAACACGCTAAAAAACTGCTCATCAGCAGTAGCGAAATTGACAAGTAGCTTTGAGTTACACTTTCTAGGCTTTGCAAAACCATCCAGGCCATGGGTAACGCCATCGTTAAACTCAATAATAGTTTTTTAAAAATACGTAAAAATAACGCAGGTTGGTTAATACCTAATGCCAGCATCACCCCGTATTTATTTTTTTCTCTCATTAAATTTGCTTTAACCTGATAATACAAAGTTAAGGCGAGTAACACTAAAATAATAAGTGCCATAAAGCCACTGGTGACAAATAACAGCCGCCCCCCTAAATTCAAAGCAAATATTTGCGCTTTTAATGTTGATTGTAGTTGATATGGATTTACATTAACCGTTTCATGCTTTACCCAATTATTAATAACGTTTAATGCTTCTTGAGTTGACTTTTCTTTACTAAAAAAAATCGGTAACACTTTATAAATGATCATTGGATGGATATTCGCGTAATGCAGATAAACAACAGGGTTACCCTTTCCAACACCATGATGTGGCGCATTTTCGGTGATCATCGCAATCGGGTAATATGAAGCACTTGGAAATGAGTTTACCTGAATAGGCATACCGATAAGTGCAGATAAAGGTTGTTCTGCTGCAATCATTCCTTGAGATTTTAGTTGCTCAGCAAAAGCGATATTAATAGCAAAAGTGTTTTTAGTAAATATACCGTTTACCACAATAGGTATGTCTAATACCGAAAAGTAATTGCTAGAAACGTAAGTACCGCTGACATTAAAACCATCATTTGTAGCATCCGCTGTTAAGTTATAACTGAGGCTACTGTCATCTAAGTTAGTAAAGGGATTATAAGCGATAGCTAATTCAACCTGCTTTTGATTGCTCCAATCACCTTTTTTTTGTTGCTCACTCAGGTAAACTTGTGCATCTTTTATTTTGTTAGAGTTAAACGAAATAACAGCTGGGTTCACAAAATCTATTTGTTGTTTTTGCCATTCGCTGATAAAAACATTGGTCGTAAAAACAAAAGCTAAAGTAGCAATACACAGTTGTAACACTAAATTACCTTGAGAAAACAGGGTTTGTAACTTTGTTTTACTGCCTAGTGACGAGCGACTAAAGCTATTATTACGGTTTAGTTTCAATAGCGGCAATAAGGTACAGCTGAAAAAAAACAACTGAGAAATAACCAGTGATACAAACCAGTTAAACCAATTAAGTTCAAAATCGCTAGAGAAATAACGTTGATATAAAATCCCATCTTGTAAAATAGATTTAAGTAAAAAAATAAAAAAAATACTAAAGACCACAGAGGTTAATGCCATCATAAAATTTTCAGCAAGACAACGTTTTACTAAATCAGACACTTTAGCGCCTAGTGCTATTTTTAAAGAAAACTCTGCTTTTCGGTCAATCAATTGTTGGCTATATATTGAAAATATTGTACTAAAAATAATAAAACCAAAACTGGCGATCAAAAAAATTAATGTCCAACATTGAACGATCAATACTTTTTTTGCTTCAGGGTCTAATTCTATACCCGCAATTAACCACGGGGCATCATGCTCTTTAACAAATATCGCTTCATGATTAGGATAAGTGTCAATTTGCTCACGAAAATATTCTTGTAAATCAGTTGTATTTACTGATTTAGACAACTCTGCAAAACCAAAATAGTCAGGTTTACTGTTTAAAAAAGGTTTTGCATCGGGAATAAACTCTGGCACATAAAGCGATAAAAAACTGTCAGGCAGCCAAACATCCACTCTATACTGATTCACGTTATTCATATTGGCGGGCATAACTCCTGCGACCAATAATTTCTGCCCTTTTATTAGCAAAGTTTTACCAACAATATTATCTTGTCCATTAAGCTGATACTGCCAAAAAGCATCGCTAATGTAGACGTTGTTTTTTACAAACGAGTCGGCTGAAAAAGGCGCTGGCAGTTCCAGTAGTACAGGTAAGTTAGTTGAATAAAAAGCCAAAGATGTTTTTTGAAACGCTATATCGTTAACAGTAATGTTTTTTGTTTGAAAAGAAAGACTCGCGATATTGTTTACCGCTGGGTGCTTGTTAAGTAAGTCAATATTATAGCGTGTTTGCTTTTTTATTTGCCCTGAAATACCTATGGCGGCAATCGTGACTAAAGGCTTGGTATTTCCCACCCAGCTAGGGCTTTCATTATTTATCTCTCTGAATAAGTTAAGTGTTAAGCTAAAAAGCGCACAAAACAAAGCTAAGCCAAGCACTAAAGTAAACCATTTTAACCGTTGCCCTTGCCACTTGCGCCAACCGTAAACAATATCAAACAACATTTTGTAATCCTGTTGCTGGCGTTAACACTAATTTCCCGTCATTAATGCGATATATTTTTTGGCACTGCTCTGAAATTTCAGCGCTGTGGGTTATCAATAAAATAGTACAGTTTTCTTGATGAAATTCATGAAAAAGTTGCATCACTAACTCAGCGTTTTCACTGTCAAGATTACCTGTCGGTTCATCACAAAGCAGTATTTCTGGTTCGGTAATAAGCGCGCGAGCAATAGCGACACGCTGTTGTTGCCCCCCCGAAAGTTCACTTGGGAAACTACCTGATTTTTCGAGTAAGCCTACTTTTTTTAGTACGTTTGAAACTTTTTCACTGTATTGAGATTTTTTAAGCGTTTTATCAAAAGTTAACGGTAAAACAATATTTTCAGCAACGGTCATATCCCCAACTAAGTTGAAATTTTGAAAAATCCAACCGATATGCTTATTTCGTAATACAGATTTCTGAAAAGTAGATAACGTATCAATGGCTTGACCACATAATTGATAGTCCCCACTCGTTTGCTCGTCAAGTAAACCTAAAATCGACAGTAATGTAGATTTACCACTACCTGACGGCCCCACTATTGCGACCATTTCTCCAGGGAAAATACTAAAATCAACATTGTTTAACACTTGCTGTTTGTTATTGCCACGGCCAAAGACTTTACACAACTTATCCGTAGCAATAATGGGCTTACTCATAAACATGCTCCACGCTTATTTTATCTTGTAGACTTAACTGTGCTGGCATCGTCAATAAAATTTCATCTCCGATGTTGATATCAGACAAAATTTGCATAACGTCTTGAGTAATTTCGCCAATATTTACCTGCTGACGATAGAAGAAGCTGTCGCCTTTAGGGCGAACAAATAAGGTTTGCTCAGAGCCGGGTTTGACAATTAACACACTGCGTTTAGCTATAAACGTCTTTTCAATATTAACTATATTAACTTCACCGGTAACATCAATATTAGGCATGGCACTGTTCGGTAAAGCTTGTTTAAATTCTACATCTATTTTGACACTCCCATTAATAACCGTAGGTGCAATTCGGGAAATATAACCGACAATTTTTTCACCTTTAATAAACAGATTAACCGTTTGATTAAATCGAATTTTATCAGCTTCACTCGCACTAACAACGAGCTCTGCATATAAGCTTTTAGTATCAACCACGGTACCTAAGTGGCTACCCGCCATTATTTGCTGCCCTATTTCGAGCTTGTCATCTAACTGAATAAGAATACCCGCCATAGAAGCGGTAATTGACAGGTTATCAATGTCATTTTTTAGCATATCTACGGCTGATTGTGCACGCTTAATTCTATATGAGGCGGCCTTTCTGGTCGATTGATGCGTTTTTGTTAAAGTAGATAGTTTCTTAGTTTCAATATTGAGTTTTGTTTGCGCTTTGTTACGCTGCATTATTACTTTTTGCAACTTTAGCTCAGAAACCACATTGGTTTCTCGTAACTTGAGATTCGCTTTTAAATCAACATCATTGATAGAAAGATCGGCTTTAGCCAATTCAATATCAGCTTCTTGCTGAAAATAGGCAAGTGATAATTCAGCAGAGAGTTTCTCAATTTTTGCTTGTTCTTCTAATAAATCTAACTGACTATTTTGATAAGCTTTAATGAGCTTGGGATTTGTCAACGTAAGGATAGTTGCGCCTTTTTCTAACTTAGCGCCAGGCCTTAATTGAATATCGCTAATATGGCCTTGACTCATCGCGATAATACCGCGACGAACTTTGGCTTTAAGTCGACCATAGGTGTCGACATTGACCTTAATTTGACCGTATTTAATCACACTAATTTGTGCTTGAGTTTGTAAACGCTCTGCTTTGTCACTTTTATTGTTATCAGCATAAATCTGCCATAAAACCAAAAGACAGCAGATGCCAATGAAAAACGCTAACCCAAATAACCCTCGTTTTTTGTTATTTTGATCGGTGGGGATAGTAAGCATTCTTTATAAAATCCTTTTATTATTAAAAGTAATCGCACTGATATTGTTGCCTTACCGTTAAAGTACCCTAACTTTCGTTTAAGCACAACATGTTGACTTAAAGTAAATATATAGTTAACTTGTAATTTATTAAATGATGCAAATACGATATTTATCATCAATCAAGCTCGGCTGTATTTTATAATTAATCGGTAAACAAGCTTTATAAAAATTCAGTGAATCGGCTTTATTGTTGTGCAAAAATTTAAACTTAGTGGTTTTATTGTATTTATGAGCGCGTTATCAATGTTAAGTTCTGAGTTATCGCATATAGAGATGAATATATTTATTTTTAAATTATTTTATAAAAGGAATTACCTCATGAAATGTTTCATCAGTTTGATTGTTATCTTATTGTTCAGCCACTCAGCCATTGCGCAACAACCTGTAACTATCGCAAATGATATATTTAACGTTTATAAACTTCATGGTGAAGTTGCAGGTAAGCCGCCTATCCCTGCGTTATTTATTTATGATAGCCAAACGCAAAAAATAATGTCCCCACAAAAAGTATTGAACATTTTTTCAAGAGACAAAACGTTAACAACAATGGCGGTAAAAGGTATCACCGTTTTCACAAAAACAACCTCAACAGCTACAATTAGCCAAACTGAGTTAGAAAAAGCATCACGATTTATTAGTATAGATACTCGCTATGTCGCCTTTTTTCATAATATGGGACAAGGTATGGCTGCAGGCTTCCCTGAATTCCCAGAATTACTGGCCGCAGAAAAAGCTATTATTAAACACCTAAGCGCACAAGATGACGTGAGCTTATACACCTTGATGTGATTGTTATGGATAGATTAACGTTTTGAGCATTTACCAATGATATATATTGTTGGGTAATGTAGTTATACATGGTTTTAAGAACAACAGGTTTTGGCAGACTTGCTTAACAGTAAAAATAAGTGGCTAAGCTAATGGTACGAACTAAACATGGTAATAATGCTTAGTTCGCTAATATTAATGTTAGTAAAACACTAAATCATGAGTTAAGTATTTTTTAAAACATAATCTAAACCGCCGGTAATAGCGGCAACTTGTGCAAGATTACAATTCTCAGCATCTGATGAAGGGCTGTCTGGATAAACCTCTGTTGTGGTCATGTATTTAGCATCTGTTAAGCCCATGCATAAACCTAAATCGCGTGCCGCGTAATTAATAACACCTACCTGCTCAAGTGGTACGCCAATTAATTTACCACTTTCGTCTGCTGGCGCTATATGGGTGACTTTCTCAACGGCATCAATAATAGCCTTTTGAAAACCTATTTCTGGATCAACGCTATTCGCAACTAAATAAAAGCCATCTGGTATATCCCAGGCTTTTTGCTCTATCGCATCGCGCGCAGCAAGTGCCGGTCGGAAGGTTGAATTATCGGTATCCGTGGTTTCGTGTAAATCAATATGAACAAAAATATCAGTCTTGAGCTCAGCAACATATTTCATTATTGCTGCAGACTCCTCTGCGGGGCTATTTTGATAAAAAGAACGGTTTGGATCTATCGCTTTAGTGTTCCAACGGTTAACGGTTTCATAACCCCAAGGGCTAATACAAGGTGCCACTATAATATTGAAATGTTCAGCATATTGATTAGCTTTGGTTTCAACAAAACATAATGCGCCTTGCACACCACTGGTTTCATAGCCGTGAACACCACCCGTTACTAAAACTGTTTTTTTATTGTCATCCCAGTTTTTTGTTTTAATAACAAATAAAGGGTAGCGGTTTTCATCAAGTGAAAGTGCGCCATACTGTTGCACATCAAGATCTGTTTTTAATACGATTATTTTTTCAACCACTTCACTTTGGTATGAACGTTTAAGGGTTTGTGCTTCAAACCATTGAGTGTTTTCAGTTTCAGTCCATTTTTGACCCGGCGTGCCGATTGGATAGTTTTCTTCTTGATTCATTTTATTTTCTTTTGATGTTTTTAGATTAAGACCAAGTTTACACGGAGAAAGAAGTAAGGGTAAGCGTTAGATAATTAAATAACTTCAGCTATTGTTAAGTAGTCAGCCTATAGCTGAAGTAAAAAAAAGGGTAAAACTAACAATGTTAGTTTTACCCTTTTAGCTTGTTTTTATAAGGGTCCTTATAAAGGACTCTTTTTTAAAGGCAGTTAGAGACGGTATTTTCGACTTTACTTGCCGTTAAACGAATATGGTTAATAGACAAATTAACCATACCTTGGGTGCGAAGTTCAAAAGGCATAGCCACTTTACTGAGCTGAACACCTTTATCAGCGAAGCAATGTAAACTTATTGATATATCTTGCCATTCACCTAACGGTAAACTGGCAAGTTCTTTTTGAATATCAATACGCGCCTGACAACTTGATTGAGTATCACCAATAGTTTCGCAGTTCATCGACACATAAACAGGCTGGTCAATATTACTGTCTCTCAGCACAGTGAAAGTTAATGTTGCATTTCTTTCAAGCTCAGAAGATAAGTCTTCTCTAAACCCGTTACCACTAATGAATTTTACTCCAACGTTTTTGTTACCTGTCGATTCAAGGCGAAAAGAATCTTCTTGAACAAGCTTATCAACGGTTCGATAAGATATACCAGGGAGTGACTTACTATTGGCATCTATTTCAGTTGCTTGTTGATCTGAAACTAATAACATTTTCCATGGTTCTACTGCTTTTCCCTTAAATATATCGGTATCATGATTGGTATTCATCACCGCATCAGACTTTTCAGATAAGTCACCCAATAAAGTATCATCATCGTTATAAGTCAAACCATAGCCATAAGGAAATAAGGGTTGGTAGACATCGTCAAATCGATTAACAATTTGGGTAGGCGATTTAGGCCAAGAAAATGACAATTTTCCTTTAAAGTCATGTTTTACCTTAGCACTTTTATCTGTTAATAAAACATCAGCAACAGCCTTACCTTCTGAACCAGGTAACCATGCTGCCACAAAAGCATCGCTGGCATTAATCTCTGCATTTACCCACATAGGTCGACCACTAACAAAAACGGCAACAACAGGTATCCCTTTTGCTTTAAGCGATTTTAGTAACGCTAAATCTTTTTTATTACCGCGCTGATACTCTAAGTTATCGATGTCGCCATGACCTTCTGCATATGGCTCTTCGCCAAAAACGACAATCGCCACGTCAGGTTTTTCAGTATAGCTACCATCAACGCTTAGTGTCGTTTGACCACCCGCGTCATTGACCCTTTTTTCAATGCCTGAATAAATAGAAGATGCATCCGGAAAATCAGCATTTTTATTACCTGTACCTTGCCAAGTAATTGTCCAACCACCTGATTGCTTACCAATATTATCAGCAGCATCGCCAGCGACTAAAACATGTTGGTTTGGTGATAGTGGTAATAGGTGATTTTTATTTTTCAACAAGACTAAAGACTCACGAACAGCTTGTTGCGCAACATCGCGATGTGCCTTTGCACCGATTAAAGCCGTTTTACCTGAAAGGACACGATTGGCAGGGCTTGGTTTTTCAAAAAGTCCGGCACGTACTTTTACGCGTAAAACACGAGTAACCGCATCGTCTATGCGCGATTGAGCAATCACGCCTTTGTTGACTTGCGCGATAATATTTTCATAAAGTGGTTTCCATGCATCGGTTGGCACCATAAAAACATCCAAACCGGCATTAACCGCTTGTGAACAACTTTCATTTACACAGCCTTTTACTTGTCCGTGACCATTCCAATCACCGACTATAAAACCGTCAAAACCCATTCTATTTTTTAACACGTCGGTCAAAAGATACTTATGTCCGTGTACTTTATCTCCGTTCCAACTGTTAAAAGAAGCCATTACAGATTGAGCACCCGCCGTTAAGCCGCCAACATAACCTTGTGCGTGAATAGTAAATAGTTCTTGCTCTGAAACTAAATTATCACCTTGGTCGTCACCATATTGGGTACCACCGTCACCAATAAAATGCTTAACGGTGCTAATAACCCGTTTATTACCTAAAAAGTCTTTATTAGCATGGCCTTGTAAGCCTTTTACAATAGAAGCAGAATAAGTACGCACGATTTCAGGATCTTCAGAATACCCTTCATAAGTACGCCCCCAACGATCATCTCTCACAACAGCAACGGTTGGTGCAAAAACCCAATCAATTCCTGTCACCATAACTTCGGTCGCCGTTATTTCAGCTATTTTTTCAATTAGATCAGGATTGTTTGCCGCCCCTAAACCAATATTGTGTGGAAATAGCGTTGCTCCAACAACATTGTTATGACCATGTACAGCGTCAGTTCCCCACATAGTAGGAATAGTTGAACCGTCTACTGAATCATCAATTGACGCTTGATACATTTTCTCAGCTAAAGAAATCCAATCAGCAGGTGTAGAATGTTTATTATTATTTGGAAACGCACCACCACCATTTAGATAAGAGCCAAAACCATAGGTACGCATATCTTCAACAGTAATATCGCGAATTTCAGGTTGTATCATCTGTGCAACTTTTTGTTGCAAGGTCATTTCTGCGAGTAAACTTGCCACCCTAGCTTCGATGTTATCGTCTTTTTTAACTTCACTTTCAAGCTTAGGCCAAATATTATCTGTTTTATTTTCTTCAATAGATTGAGCACTTGCATCCGTTGAACGCGTAACTGATGACTGACCACACCCCAAAATAAAGAGAGGTAACGCCATAAAAATCAGGCTTTTTGTTTTTAATTTATAATATTTCATCTTTGTCTCATCCATTAACTGTACTGGCTATTTTGCTACCCTTTACACCATAATAAATGATGTATATATAACAAAATAAAGGCAATATGAAGGCAACCTGAACATTAGATATGTCAGCTAATATGCCTTGTAATACAGGAAGAATTGCCCCACCAACGATGGCTAAACAAAGGATACCGGCTCCTTGGCTGGTATGTTTTTCAAGACCACTTAACGCTAAGCTAAAAATAGTTGGGAACATAATTGAGTTAAATAACCCCACTAATAGTATCGCCCACATAGCAATACTGCCTGAACTAAGCACGGTTACGAGTATCAAAATGGCAGAACATACTGCATTAAAGGCTAATGTCTTACCCGCATCGACTTTTTGCATAACGGCTGCGCCAATAAAACGACCAACCATTGCTCCGCCCCAGTAATAGGTCAGGTACTTAGCCGCATCTGTTTCTTCTAAACCGGCAATATGAGCTTCACCTAAGAAGCTAACCAAAAAGCTACCAATCGATACTTCTGCGCCAACATAAACAAAAATACCAATGGCACCTAGGACCAAATGACGATGCTGCCATGCAGAGCCTTCAATTTTTTCACCTTCGACAACTTCAGCACTTTCAATATGCGGCAGTTTCAGTAAAGCAAAAATAGCGGCAAGTACGAGCAATGCCGCCATAAGCCCTATATAAGGTAATTGCACCGATTCAGCACTTGTTGCTGACATTGAATCAGTCACTTCATTTAAAATTAATAACGCGCCAAAATAAGGAGCGATAGTCGTGCCTAATGCATTAAACGCTTGTGTCATGGTTAATCGTGAGGAAGCAGTTTCTGTTGAACCTAATAAGGTTACGTAAGGGTTTGCAGAAACCTGTAAAATAGTGATGCCACTCGCGAGTACAAATAAAGCAGATAAAAAAACAGGATAACTATGTAAAGACGCAGCCGGATAAAACATTAAACAGCCTAATGCGGCAATAACTAAGCCAATAACAATACCTTTTTGATAGCCCATACTTTTAACAAGCTTTCCTGCGGGTAAAGATACAAGGAAGTAAGCGCCAAAAAAACAAAACTGGACGAGCATTGATTGTGCGTAACTTAAAGAAAAAATAGCTTTTAAATGAGGAATTAAAATGTCATTTAAACAGGTTATAAAGCCCCACATAAAAAATAATGAGGTTAATGAAAGTAAAGCAAAGCGAGTAGAGCTTTCTCCAACTTTCCCATTAGATAAATGGGTGTCAGAAGCTTTAGCTTGCCCTAAAGATGAGGGTGTTACAGCCATGAGGTAAAATCCTATACTTGTTTATAACAGATACGTGTGAACGACAGCTATGCTTAAAGCGTATCGTTAAGTTTGTATTGCATGCTGATGAAAGTATTGGCGCTCATAACTTATTAACTTAAAGCATATGAACGCCAATATTGAAGAACGGTTATTTAAAGCTATAACGAACGCCTAAGGTGTACCTTGAACCGTATTGACGAGCAAAAAGAAATTGCTCTTCATAGCGGCCATAACCCTGTTCTGTTTCGTTATTCAGGTTGAGTCCTTCAAAGAATACAGTGAAGTTTTCATCAATGTCGTAATTAACACTCATATCGACTTGACCAAACTCTTTAGCAAACTGTGGCGGATTATCTGAAGAACCTTGTCCTTGGCCTACACCAATAAGGTACTCGTCTCGCCATGCGTAAGTGACTTTTACCGACAAGCCATCTTTTTCATAGAACAGCTGAAAGTTAGCTGAGTCACTTAATCCGGTTAACGGTGTTTGTGGCGCTAAGTCTGCGACACTGTCAACTCGGGTTATATCATCAACATCAAACTCAACATCCCCGTCAACAAAAGTAGCATTTGCACCAAAACCAAAACCACTTTCACCAAAGAAATGTTGAACCGCTAGCTCGATACCATCAACCATCTTGTCATCTGGCGTGTTGAATGGACGAGTAATATCCCATTGCATCAGTGGATCATCACTTGTTGGTTCAATAAAGCCTTGAGCATTCAACGTAGCACCATTGAGCTGCATTTGAGCGAAGATTTCATCACTAGTTGGAGTGCCACCTAAATCTGTAACAGCTTGGTTCCAACGTGGGCCTTGATATATATCACGTATATCATCAACCGCTGTGGTAACTGTTTGGCTACTAATGAAGTTCTTTACATCTTTTCTGAAGTAACCCACTGCAGCATAACTGCCTTCTGCATAGTAATATTCTAGAGAAATATCAAGGTTAGTAGACTCATAAGGGTCTAAATTAGTATTACCTTCGCCACCAATACGAGAATTAGGTCTGGTACTTGCCCCTAACGAACGGCCACCCGCTAAATTTCCTAAAGGTGCACGAGCAATAGTTTTACCCCAAGATGCACGAGCAATAATTTCATCAGTAAGTTCAACTTTCATGTCAACCATAGGTAAGAGCACATCATGTTCACCTTCAAGCGATAAGATAGTATTTTCACCGGGTTGATACTGGGTAAGCCACTCGCTGCCACCTTTCCACCAAACTTCAGTGGGGATAGGTTGCAAGACATTACTGGTTACATCTGTTTGCTCATATCTAAAACCAACACTCACCTGTACGGGGAAATCAGCAAGTTCAAACTCAAATAAAGAGGATGCATAAATACTGGTGGTATCTTCATCGACCGAAGCTTTCGATTGAACACTTCCTTCTCGGTAAGCATCTGTACTAAAATAGTCATCGCCTAACACGTCAGTGTTTAAATAAGCTTGTGAACGGGCAACAGCTTCATCAAAATCGAAGCTGTAATAGTAACCAGCGCCAATTGGGTTGTCGCCATTAGAAAACTCATCTAAAAAGCCGTCAGTTGTGTTGTAAACAAACATTCCATCAGGAAAAACAGCAGAATAATTAGGGCTAAACAAGAAACCACCGATTAACCCACTCCATGAACGTGAACCGCCCATGGTTTGTTCGGTACGAGCAAGTCCAAATTTAACAAGCTTTAATGCTGAATCATCCGGGTTTTCCCATGAGCCATCAATTTGCAATTGCTCTATTTCAGATTTACCAGGTGTATGTTCAAATTGGCTAAAATGAGAGTCCATTTCACCAGGTGCAAGCGTTGTAGAGCCATTTTTCCAAAAAATTGTACCTTGAGGAATATCACCGTCTCTAAAGTCATAATGTTTATTAACCAGCTGATCTGAACCAAAGACTAATGATCCTGTACCATTCATCCCGGTATCTTTACCATTATCTGCCTTATTTTCTGAGTTATGGTAATCAACTGAAAAAATGAATTGATCATTCGCTTGCCACTCTACATTAAAACCCAATGAGCTTTCATTCGTTTCTGTAGTGTCACGATTTGCGGTGTATGAACCATCGTTGCCCGACAAATCAGCGAACATAACCGTGCCATTTTCATCTAATTCGTAAGCATCAATGTTACCGCCAAAATCATGCCATTGCCCCCAACCAATAGAGTTACGACCTGTAGTCGATTCTCCCATGGTGTAATCAAGTGTCAGTATAACGCTATCAATGGGCGCATATTGGAAAGTAACATTAGCGTTAGTTCTTTCACGTTCAATATTAGCAATAGCGTAGTTCATGTCACGAGGAAAAAATGCACCTGCCGCTGCATTAGCATCACGGTTATCAATCACTTTATTGGCATCTAGTTCTGGAAGTTGCCCGTTTGGCTGAAACTGCCAACCTTGAATGTTTGCTGATTGTTGTTGAAAATCACGCTCTTGATGAGAGAAGGATAAAGCAAAACCTAAGGTATCATCAGCAAAGGTATTGCTGTACAAGCCCGAAAACTCAGGTGTAACATCATCACCCTCTACATTTGACGAGTCATAAATGCCTTTACCTGAGATCACAAATTTCTCACCAGGGCTAGCAAAAGGTTTCATCGTAATGATATTTACGGTCGCGCCGAGGCCACCACTTGGGTTTTCTGCGCGTGCTGTTTTATGAACTTCAAGTGCGCTAACGCCGTCAGAAGATAAATTCTCTAAACTGTACGAGCGAGAGTTACCAGTACCCGGCATTTGACGTCCGTTCAAAGTAATTAAGTTAAACTCTGGCCCAAAACCGCGCACAGTAATTTGACTACCTTCGCCATTTGAACGGCTAACAGAAACGCCGGTAATACGTTGTAATGACTCAGCTAAGTTGGTATCTGGAAATTTACCCATATCTTCGGCCGAGATAACATCAACAACACCTGAGGCATTTCTTTTTACCGACATTGAACGCGATAGACTGCTCATAATACCGGTAACTTCGATCACTTCTATTGCAGCGTCTTTGTCACTGCTTTTTACTTTTGCTTCTTCAGCAAATATCGGTAAAGAAAAAGCGGTACCGATTAACATTGTTATAGTTGCCGCGATTTTTGTTTTTTTGAAATTAGTTGTTTTCATAACTTTCCTACCATTCACTTTATGTTATCGCTGTATAGAGATATTCAGTACATATACAGCTGGAAAACGGGCGCTGATGCGCCCAACACATTTAGGACTTAACGGCGCTATTTGTTCACATAACGAATATTATCGAACTTAACGGTCATAACCCCTGTAGGCTCCATAACAAATGGGTTAACTATGTTAGTAGGGTCAGCAAAACTACCTGCTGAAAATGCATTATCGTCAGCCAGTAAGGTTTGTAAATTAATTCTGACTTCTTGCCATTCACCTAACGTTGAAGAATCAACAATAACATCACTCACATTAGGCCAACCACTGTCTAGTTTGATATATAGATCAACGCCTGCATCAGCACTGACGACATACATATCGAAAACTAATTCACTGAAAACGCCATAACCACTGATATCAAACGGAGCAGCTGAACTATCAAGGTACCAGTTACCTGTTCCACCTGTTTTAACTATTTCAATCACATTGCCACGGTCAGCTTCAACCATCTCAGTTGCCGTAACAAAGCCGTCAGGGTTATAGCTATTAAAGATGAGATCGCCAGTAACAGCGTCGTCATACAAAGCTATTTCGTCTTCACTATCATCGGGTGATTCATAACGAATATTATCGAACTTAACGGTCATAACCCCCGTAGGTTCCATAACAAATGGATTAACTATGTTCGTAGGGTCAGCAAAACTACCGGCTGAAAACGCATTATCGTCAGCAAGTAAGGCTTGCAAATTAATTCTGACTTCTTGCCATTCACCTAACGTTGAAGAATCAACAATAACATCACTCACATTAGGCCAACCGCTATCTAGTTTGATATATAGGTCAACGCCTGCATCAGCACTGACGACATACATATCAAAAACTAATTCACTACCCACAGCATAAGCGCTAATGTCAAACGGAGCCGCTGAACTATCTAAGTACCAGTTACCTGTTCCGCCTGTTTTAACTATTTCAATCACATTGCCACGGTCAGCTTCAGCTATCTCAGTTGCTGTAACAAAACCGTCGGGATTATAGCTATTGAAAGCAATATCGCCGATAACAGTGTCGTCATACAAGTTAGCAATCACTTTGGTATTACCGTTACTATTACCTGCGGCAACGATACGAACGTTATCGAGTTGAGCAACAAAGCCATTCTGAGTTCCCCAAGTAGGGAAGAATGCTAAGGGTGTATTTATATTGGATATTTCTAACGTTGAACCTGTGTTAGCGACCAAGTCTGATAACAATATGCTGTAAGATGTCCATACGCCTTGTGCAGGTTTATCGATAGCGTAATCGCCCGAGCTACATGGGTGTACACAATCCATTTTGATAACAAAGCCTTCAGCGCCGCTATCGTTTACCACAAAAATATCAAACTCAAGAGCTGCATAACCTCTAAAGTCTTGCACACTACCTGGGACAAGTTGGAAAAAACCAAGAGCTTCATCCGAGTTGAAGGTGAACTGTTTCACGATGCCGTGATCACCACCAACATCGAGCTCTTCAATGACAATTTCACCACTAGCAGCATAATGGCCCGCTAAAAAATCGGTATCTGCATCACTAAATATGTCAAAGACAGAACCAGGGGCAACAGGAATAGCGGCTACAGGTGGATTAGGTGCTTTACCTTCAACCAACGCACCGTTAGGAAATTCGTCACTTGCAATTTGGTTGTAACCAGAGCGAATTGTTTCACAACCTTTCCCCGTGTCAGTGTCTTGATTACATTGATATACACGAATATAGTCAATTTCAAACGTTTGCCCATTAACAAAAGCTTCTGGATCAATACCTGTGTTATTGGAGTTCTCTGCCCAATCGCCACCAACAGCATTATTTAATATCATGAAGAACTCTTGATCAAAGGGTGCACTATCCCAATGGGTCGTCAATTCCCCGGTGGTTGCGTCAAAATACTCAGTGAACCAACCTCGATGATTCAAACCTAAGATTTCACCGTCAGGTTTAGTCTTTAGCTCAGATGCTTTTTGAGTTGCATATAAATAATCATCTACGTACCAACGGATCTGACCTTCTTGCCATTCTATAGCATAAACATGAAAATCGTCTGCAGGGTTAACGCCACCTGGTAAACTGTAAGCAGCACCTGAATATGCGTGATCTGCCACATTAGGTCCATAATGTAATGTCCCATGGACATTGTTTTCAACAACACCTTCTTCATTAACCGTTTTTAAATTAACGGTTTCAAGAATATCTATTTCACCTGAATAAGGCCAGCCACCATATACGTCATCTGAAGGCATCATCCAAAATGCAGGGAAGCTACCTTGTCCAAAGGGCATTTTAGCTTTAACTTCAAAACGACCGTATTTGAAATTTACTTTATTTTCGCTCACAATACGTGCTGAAGTATATGGCAGGACAGCACCTTCTGCTGCCGGTAATGCCACGAGTTTAAGTGTGCCATCGCTTACAAATGAGTTGTTCGAATCTTCGGTGTAACACTGTTTTTCTTGATTACCACCACCGTCACAGTTAACTTCATGCGTCCAGTTTTGAGTGTTTATATTAGTTCCATCAAACTCATCGCTCCAGACCATTGTCCAGTCACTGACTGGTTGAGCTGGGTCTACTTTACTTGCGTCTGTTTTGGTTTCTGCACCGCCACCGCACCCTAGTAACGATAATGTTGTTACCAAAGTAAACAACTGTGTCAGTGTTCTTGTTGCTTTCATCATAATTTATTTTCCAAATCGCCAACTACTTTACTATGCCACTTAACCCTGTTGTTTTAATTATCTTATTTATATTGATTACAGGATTAGGTTTCATCATAGCTTGGCAGTAAAACAGTTAGGCTTATTAACTGTTTATACTCCCCCCAAAATCATACTCGTATAAACGACAAATAGTTACAATTCAAATGCGGTATGACGGTTATTGAATGAGGCAATAGCAAAATCATAGATATTATTGAGGTGAAGCGAGACAAAAAAGAGGTAACAGGTTAGCTTTTTTTTGATTCCACTATTTGTTGAATAGCAGAGCTATAGTTTCGACTCACTTTAAGGCGTACCTCATTGCCTAATTCTAAAATACTTTCGCTGTTTCGCATTGCTCGAACGCTCTTAATACAATGAATGTTCACTAAAGTAGATTTATGTATGCGGGTAAATATAATAGGGTCTAATAATTCAACGAGTCTCTTCATCGTTATACGGACAACATGAGTATCTTCATTGGTGTGCACACACATATAATCGCCTGCAGCATCAATCCAGCGAATGTCTTTAACAGGCAAAAATACTTTTTCATGGTCACTATTTTTGATCACTAACTCTTGGTGAAAAGGGCTAGGAAAGGGTGAATCAGTTTCTAACCAATTTTCAAGCTCGCTAATGGCAAGGCCTGACGTTTCACCTAATGCTTTAAGTAATTTAAACTTTTCTTTATCTGAGTTTTTAGGAGAATAACGCTCCAAAATACGTTCAACTGTTTGCTTTAACCGCCCTAAATTTGCAGGTTTTAACACATAGTCAATAGCATTTAATTCAAAGGCATCGAGGGCGTATTCACCATAAGCACTTACAAAAACTATCATAGGTAATACATCAGACTGCAAAGCCTGAACAACTTCAATGCCATTTAACCCTGGTAAGCGTAGGTCAAGAAAAAGCACGTCGGGGCAATGTATTTGACAAAGCTGTATCGCTTGGTCACCATCACTTGCCTCAGCGATGACATTTATTTCTGGAATTTTCTCTAACCGCAACCTGAGACCTTCTAATGCAAGCGGCTCATCATCAACAATAATTGCGGTTAATGGTTTAGTTAGCGGCAAAAGTGTCTCCATTTTATGTTAACGTCACAAAAGGAATAGAAATAAAAACAGTTGTACCATCATTAACGCTCTCATTAATATCTACTTTAAAGTCTGCATTAAACATAGCATCTAAACGCGCTTTTGTATTGCTGATACCGATACCAAAGCCATCACTTACTTTTTTGCTAATCGCCTGCCCATTATCAATCACTTTAAGTACGAGTCTGTCGTTTACCTTAGTCGCTTTAATTTGAATAACGCCCCCTTGTTTTCGAAGCTCGATGGCATATTTAATTGAATTTTCTACCAATGGCTGCAGTAACATACTAGGTACCAGGCAATTCATAGCGTTATTACAAATATCAATATCGACAGTTAAACGAGCACCAAAACGAACCTTTTCGATACAGAGATAAAGATCGAGTAACTCCAATTCCTTTTTTAAGGTGGTTTTGCTTTTGTCATTTTTATCTAACGAATAACGAAAAAATTCACAAAGCTTGTCTAACATCTCATTCGCTTTATCATTTTCATTTTTATAGATAAGTGTTGATATCGCGTTCATGGTATTAAACATAAAATGAGGGTTTAGCTGATAACGTAACATTTCTAACTGCGCATCCTTTGCTGCGGTTTGAGCTCGAAGCAGCATTTCATGTTCTTTTTGCAACTTATTGTTATAGAGCATAATAAAAAATATTGATGTCCAAACAAACATTGTTGTTAATGAAAATAGCAACCAACCGCCAAATTCCAACATGTCCCATGCTTCATTCCATTGTTGCTGATAAATAATAACCTTATAAGTGCTTAACTTTATTATATTAAAAATAACACCAAAAGTTGCTGCTGATAAAAAACTAAAAAAGAGTGTTTTATTTAAAGGTAAGTGAACAATTCGTTGAATAAGCAGCCATTGTAAATAAGATAAAATAAAACCACTTAACGTTTCTAAAACTAGGTTAAGTAATTGTCCTGAAAGGTTGAAGGTCTCTTGACCTATTTGAGGACGAATAATCGCTAAAAAAACAACAACGGCATAACCTAGCCAACCCGCAATTTGTAATGTCCAAAATTGATGGCTTTGCTTTGAGAAAGCTTGATCTCCTAGCTCGAGAATATGGTGGTCTTTATTTACTGCCATTTTTTCACTTAACGTTAAATTGATCATTTATAAAGGTATAACAAATATAAAATAAAAAAGAGTTTTTGCGACAAGCCGTGCTTTTACAGCGTTAACTCATGCAATGAGAGCTTAGCCTTGTTATTAGCCAGCTTTAATTATCCATCATTTATGCTAATGCTTGGTACAAGCGGTAATAGGATGGATGATTGCTTTGGTTATTTTTCCATATTGGTATTTAACCAGTGGTTGGTTAATATAGCCATTTAGTCGTCCAAATTCACTCGAGGTTAATAATTCAAAATCTTTAGTTAAATTAACAATTAAGCCAGTAGACTTCTTAGACTTCGTTTTGTTTTTACCTTTATTGTTATTCTGGATATTATATTGACCACTATCGGTTGATAAACTATCAACCGATAGCTCATCAGGAAAACTCTGCTCACGACTCGCGGCAACAATACAGATCCTATGTTCAGCAGCACGAGACAATAAACAATATTCAACCTCACCCGGCTCTTGGATTTCAAAAGGCACCAGTAATAAATGCGCATTATTTAAAGCGGCTACCTTCACTATTTCGGGTATGTTGGCGTCGTCAGCCGTAAGCATAGCCACATTAATATTCCCTTGCTCTAAAGGTAATTCGACAATCGCCAACACATCGCCCAGAGAGGTCCAATGATATCGTTGACAAAAGTGTAATTGTTGCTGTTTAGCAAAAAGTCCATGCTCACTTATTAAAACGGCCTGATGCATGCCCTCAACCACTAAACTGGTACAAACATATTGAAAAGGTCTTAGTACCGAGCTAATTTGTTTAAGTAACTGTTCGCTTAAGCATTCAACCTCAATTAATTTCTCAGCATGATGGGTGATTTTTTTATCTGCAATAAAAAATAATTCAGGTAATTGAATAATATCACTGAGATTGTTTTCAATGTAAAAACACACATCTTCAATGGCCTCTTCATTTGATTTATAGGTTGCAAAAATGGCAATATTGGCGGTATCAGGTAGTTTATGAGCAGAATTATTGACCTGTTGATGCATAGGTTGTGTTAATCCTTGATAAAGTTCAGGACGTCGCTGTTTGAAAAGTTCTGTTCCATCAGGCCGACGTTTATTGCTCGCGGATATCTCTGCCTTAGCCAACTCTATATCAGCAAAAACAAAACCTTCTTCCTTATGGTCTATCTTTGCTAATACCTTGCCCTGAGGAGAAACTATTTGGCTTTCGCCTTCCCCAAAAATAGCGCCAGTTGATGTGAGTGCTCCCACTTTATTTGCTGCAGCCAAAAACACTTTATTTTCGCACGCGCGAGCACGATCATATAATTCGCTTTGGTCAATAGCGAATGAACTCATTGAATGACACAATAATTGTGCGCCCTGTAAAGCAAATTTACGTGGTGTCTCAAAGGTCATTGTATCGTTGCCTGCCAACAAACCAAGTTTTCCAAAAGACGTTTTGGCCTCGCCCAATTGATGACTTCGATACATAAAAAAATCATTTTCACGACCAACTAATGTTTGTTTATCTTCTTGGTGAACAAGCTCTCCAAGTGGTGAAAACAAACAGGAAGTGATACTAATGTTCCTTTTAATCACAGCATTTTGAGGTGCTTTTAACAAATCACCAGCACCACTTCGCCGTAAGGTAACGTTAAGGACAATATAACAGTTATGCTTTTTTGCTTGTTCTGCAATAGCATGCATAAAGGGTCCATCAATAATTAAAGCTTCATGCCATGCCTGATTATGATCACTGTAACAAGGCAACGTGTGGCAAAAAAGCGTATTACAATATTCAGGAAGCACGATAAGCGCTGGCTGACATACTGCCACCTTATTTATCATACGAATACAGGTTGCTAGATTTTCTTGTGCATTTGAAGAGGTGGCAAACTGAGAAACGGCGACGCGCATAATGTGTATATTCCAGGTAATTTGAGGTAAATGTTGCAATATTAAAGCATTATGCTTAATCGAGACATTATAATTTTAAACGTATTGCAGCCCAAACGTTTAACAAAATTAAGTTTGGGCCAATGAGTAATGGCTGGTTATCATTACGCAATGATAAACATAATAAACATACATTTCAGCTATTTATAAAAATCTCATTTGCATACCTAAACTGATGCACTGTTGATGGCGGTCATAGTCGATAAGTTAATCGCCATAACCATTAAAATACTGTATTAGAATATCGTAACCTTCGGGAAGTGCATAAGAAATATTGAGTTCGACACTGCCTTTATTATCATTACGTTTAAGGTTATTACGTACCGCAGTAAAAAAGTTAAATTTGCCTAACTGAGTACCAACCCCCAATTCCATATGTCCCAGATAATTTGTAATATCTGGATTGTCATCACCGACCACAGAAAGTGGCGTTTCTTTTCCATCTTCTACTAAGCGGTGCTAGGCTTTTAAATAATAAAAAGCACTTTCATCGCTAAAAACTAACGAAGCAAAAACTCGGTTCCAACTACGCGATGAAAGACCACTTTGACCATTAGATTGATGATTAATCCCTGGCTGGATTTGATTAAATTCAAAGCCCAATATACGGTTTTTCTGTTGCCGACTGTAAAATAATTTGGGTTCATAATTCGTTTATCTAAAGGCTTCGATGTTTCACTATTATACAATTGCCAATAGGATACCGCGGTAAAACCAACATAAAGACCTGAAGCATCAGTCGTTTTTGGCAAGTAAATTGGAAACTTGATGCTACTTTGATATTTCGCTTTTACCTTATCGACATTATCATTATTCAACTCTTCAACCGCGCGTGTGCCCAGATGCCTAATATATGAAACTGGTAGCAGGTAATTTAATCTATGTTGTGAAATATAAAATGGATTAGCCGCAGTTTTCAAAAGCGCCTTTTCTCTATTTCCCAGAATAGACTTTTCCTTTATAACAACGATAGGAGCTTCTTCTGCCATCAGTAACTCAGGTATAAAAAAAGAATGGTACATAAGATTTTAATGATGAGTGTTGGTATCTGGACGTTGTTCAAGTGTTATTTCTCATAAAAATTTAATCTAGAATCAACTTTTCTCCTATGTCTGAAGACATTGTCATTGTCGGTCGGTTTATTTAGCGTTATTTATAGTTTTGTTATTAAGTCGTTAAACGGGGTGATTAAATACAGGGTTAACTTTTATTTATAATAGCCATAATAACGGGTAAATCCAGTTTGGTCTGTCAATCTTGTTTTTAGACAAAATTTTAATGGGCAACCATACACTGCACATTTACCTACTGCGCTTTATAAAACAGTGCAATTAAATCAGAATATACGTCGCGGTACCCAAGAATATTAAAAAACCTACTGCGTCGGTAATCGTTGTCAAAATAACACCACCAGCAATTGCAGGGTCTACACCCAGCTTTTTCAAGGCAATTGGAATGAGTGCACCTGAAAGCGTCCCGGTTAGGCTAACAACAAAAAGTGCCAGCGCAAAAACGCCACCTAATCTCCAGTCGTTATACCATAAAATGGTGATTATAAAGACCACTGCAGCCCAGAGTAAACCATTAATAAAAGAGACTTTTAATTCATGAAAGGTCAGCGAAACAATATTCGCACTGCTCACTAAGTCGCGAGCAATACCTCGGGTAACAACCGTTAGCGTTTGGCTGCCTGTGACGCCTCCCATACTTGCCACTACCGGCATCAGTACAGCAAGTGCAACAAGCTGCTCTATGGAAGCTTCAAAAAAGCCAATCACCCAAGCCGCAACGAATGCGGTAATTAAATTAGTACCTAACCAAATAGCTCTATTGAAAGAGATATGAGCAACAGGGGCAAACATATCTAACTCTTCATTAAGACCAGCAGAGGCCAATAAACGTTGCTCAGAACTATTTTTTAATACATCAATAACATCGTCAACAGTTATCCGACCTAACAAATAATTATTTTGATCAACAACCGGAGCTGATATTAAGTCGTGGTCTTCAAAAATTTGCGCAACCTGAGTTGCCGATTGTAATGAATCGATTAACGGCACATCGTTTTTCATGACATCGCCAACTGACAAACTGTTGTCCATCGAAACCAAATCACTGAGGTATAAAGTGCCTTGTACTTTGTTATTTCTGTCAACGACGACGAGCTGATCAAGTTGTTCAGGCAACATGCCCTCTTTTTTTCTTAACTTGCACAAATACCGATAAACAGCCTTAAGGCTAACGTCCTTTCTTACGGCAGTGGCGTCAACATCCATCATCCCACCCGCGATGTTATCAGAAAAAGAAGCCACTGTCTGGTAGCGCTCTTTTCGTTGGCTGTCCATGGCTTCTACCATAGCGCTGACTACGGGTAGTGGTAAATCCGCATCAATATCTGCCAACTCATCCATTTGTAGCGTAGACAAACATTTAAGTAAATCAGCTTCACTGGTTTTTTTGATTAGAAGTTGACGCAATTCTCGATGTACAGAGAGTAAGACTTCACCTTTACTATTAACGGGGATCAAGCTCCAAAAGCCATCTCGATATTTATTGGGGAGTGATTCAAGTAAACGTCCCAATTTAGCTGGGTGATACTTTTCTATTGAAACCAGCAACTCTTGATCGTTTTCTTGCTCTAATGAATGCGTTAATTGACTGACAAGTTTAGTAAAAGTATTGCTCATAGTGCCTACTTATAATGGACGTTCGAGTGCTTATCGAAGAAGATAATTAATAACGAGTGCTGAGTGAGTCGCTTGCGCAGTAACTTAGACGCAATCAACGATGACATCAAGCCTTATTATTAGATTACCCATGAGTGAAAAGATAATATCAGACTTATTGTAGATAAATGTTAATTTTAAGTTGTTTAAGATAAGTCCCCAATAGTAAGCGTGCTAGTCACAATGAGTGTCATGACGGTTAATGTAAACAGATAATTTTATTCTTTAAGAAATACCATACAGCAAAACAATTAGCGTATACACTGAGGCAATTATTTGCGCCAAACAAGAGTTACAATGAAGCAACATATGCAAACATTCATCCATTTATTATCAAAAGGTGACAATGATGCCTTGCTCAACCATTACTTAACATCAGCAGAGTCTGAGAATATTGTTCAGTTAGCGCATCTATTTCAAGAAGGAATAAGCATGTTGGCTTCCTTTGATTTTTATCAAAAAATAGCCACAACATTAATAGAAAGCAAGTGCTTACCCAGCGCGCTTATCGCACAAATTAAAACAAATGATACCTTAAGCTTTTTTACACCCGCCTTGCAGTTAAAAGACAATTTCAAGCAAACAGACCATCAGCAACGCAATGCTTTACATTACTTATTAGCGGGTAATAAATTAGTTGAAAGCATACCTCCCTTTATTTATTTGCGCTCGATGATGTTATTTGGCAGTAATGAAACATTACGTGATGGCTTGTGTCAACGTGATTATCAAAACTTAACACCCATCGAAGTTTATTTATTTTCTCATCAAAATTTGACCACTTTACCCCCCCACGAACTTACGGCGTTATTGGCATTAATAGAAATTGAAAGTAAACAACAAACAATAGATACGACTAACGATCAACCAATCATACAAGCAGTTGCTAAGTTATATCGTAGTCAAGGCCAAGAATTGAACAGAGAATCACAAAGACTCGTATTAATTGCCATTTATTTCAAAAGACCCATTCAAGTGATCATCAATGAAATGAGCTAAATTTGATAAGATATATTCACAAAGGTTATTTAATCTTATTTTCTTGTAAAAATTGTTTAACGACCAATACTGTCGCCTGAGGATCTTCTTCGTGGGGTACATGACCTAGTTCGTCAAAAATAACCAATTCACTTGTTGTGATTTCTTGTTTAAATTTCAATCCAACCTCAAGGGGGATTAATTTATCTTTTCTTCCCCAAATTAAAAGTGTGGGTATATTTATTGTTCTGATTTTTTCAGCTAAAGGCCCTGGTAGTGTTTGCTCAAAACGTTCGGTCAAAGCGCCACGATTACCTTCTCGAAGTGATAGTTCATAGTATCGTTCAACTAATTCATCAGTTACCAAATCAGGGTTCCCATAAACATTTTCAACACTTTGTTTAACCAATGACATAGGGAGTACATCTTTTAATAAGCCACTCATTAACGGGCTTTTTGAGAGTTTAAAGGCAAGTGGCACAGACTCAGATTTAAAAGGATACCCACTTGCATCGACTAAAATCAACTGGGATACCCTCTCAGGGTACAATACAGCAGCTGCCCAAGAAATATACCCACCTAAAGAATTACCCGCCAACACACCTTTTTTAACATCTAATTTATCTAATACGGCGATAACAACTTCAGCATAATGTTCAATTGTGTAATCGTTTTTAGGTTCTGGTCCCGTTAAACCAAAGGCGGGTAAATCGAATCGAATAACTCTTCGTTGCTCTTTTAAGGCTTCAACCCAGCCGTCCCAAGTATGTAAAGAAGCACTCGTACCATGAATCAAAATAATAGGCTCTTCATCAGATTTGGGACCTTCGTCTCTTAAATGTATGTTCATACCGGCAATATTTAAAAACTGTGAAGGCTCCCCTGCCCACCGTGGCGTAAGCGCTGCCACAGATTTGTCATATGCTACATTTGAATAAAGATAAATAACGAGTAAAAACACAGCAATTAATAGTACATACACACTATTCTTTAAAATTTTCAAAACGTATTACACCTTATTATTTGTTATATCGAATGAGTGAATAAATTTATCATTATAAAAATCAAAATATTAAATCATAACTCACGTTTACCATCAGTAACATTTGATTTTCAAGCAGTCGACTATCAGAAAATTGTTAATATCAATAAACACTTTCGGTTTACTCGAAACGATTTAAGCACTGTGATTAAGCATAATCGTAAGTGCCTCCAGACTTTAAGGCCCTTTGATAAGAATCGCGTGCCTGAAATCGTTTTACATAAGCAATAATTTCAGGATAATTATTTTCACTGGTATTTCTTGAAACCCAAGCCTCTAAGGGGAAACTCATTTGTATATCGGCGCCTGATAGTTGGTGACCAGCAAACCACTCATTATTTTTTAAATGACTTTCGATGAAGTCTAAATTACCTTTAATATTTGGACCAACATAGCCAGTCATTATTTTTTTCATGATACCTTTGGCGATAGGTTTAATAAGAAATGGCATAGCGTGCTTGACTATTTTTTCAAAAATCAATTTTAATAATAGCTGTGGCATCAACGTTCCCTCAGAAAAATGCAGCCAATAAAGGTACTGACGATGAGCCTCACTTTGAGCCTCTGGAATAAAATCTTTCTGCCCATAGGTTTGAGCAAGATATTCGATAATCGCCCCTGACTCTGCAACTGTAATTTTACCATCGGTGATCACTGGAGATTTACCCAGAGGATGTATATTTTTTAGACTAGCAGGGGCAAGGTTTGTTTTGAGATCACGTTCATATCGTTTCACTTCATATGGAACGCCTAGCTCTTCCAATGCCCAAAGCACGCGTTGAGACCGAGAATTATTAAGGTGGTGTACAACAATCATATTTTTCTCCATTAAGATGAATAGTAAAGTGGGTACTACAGTTATTTATTGCTTGCGAAAAATTCGCTCTCCTAACTATCTAGAGCACAGTAGTGCTATATTTATGTTATTTTAGTAGCTTTATTAAATTGTGTCGCATACGATTGAATCACATAATTGTACTATCGGACTATTTTAATGCTTTGGACATCAAGTGTTATGCTACGTAGAGATATCGACCAACACCAACATAACCTACATGAGTTTATTGTCTGTTTAAAAGGGGCGGTAAATATTAGCCTCAATGGTGAAATGCATCATTTATCCGCGGGTGATTCTGTTTTTATCCCTGCTGAGTATTCACATTCAATTTGTATGGATCAAGAAATTGAAACAAAATTACTTTTTGCATGTATCGACCCTCTGTCATTTAATACTTTGTCAACTCATGCCAACAGCCTGTATTTAAAGACACTTTCCCAAGGGAGGTTTTTAACAAATAACGTTAACTTAAACACAATTCACTGCACTGAAGAAATGCAAAAAATAGCGACTGAAATCGCCACTTATCCTAACTCCAGTTCACCTTTACATGCGTGTTTGAAAGAAAATTTATACTTACGATTATTACTCATTCATATCAGTAGCGCCGGCTATGAGAAGAATGAAGACACCCACTCATCTCTGCGAATGACGAATGCCAAAAACTGGATAAATAACAACTACACAATGGATATCACCCTAGATAAGGTGGCAAATCACGTTAACATATCAAGAAGTCATTTCGCTCGCCAATTTCGACAACATACCGGATTCAGTGTCATTGAATATTTACTCAAAGTGCGTTGCGACGCCGGGGCTAAACTGCTTGCGAGCTCAAACACTGATATAACCGAAATTGCTTTCGCCTCTGGTTTTAGTAATTTGAGCCATTTTTATCGACATTTTAAGCGCCGCTTCGGTATAACCCCTGGCGCTTTTAGGCAGATGATTAGACATCAAGGGTTCACAGCTTAATGAGTGTTGCTTATCAACGTTATATTGATAACCCAATGAATATAAAATTCAATGATAATCTTAAGGTCGTGGACCTTGGTTTAGAAAAAAATGAATTGATATGCCAATGTTCTAAAAAAACTCCTGTTAAAAAGACAGGGAGTTCTCCGTATTTGAAATGTCGAACACTTGTTCATGAAGGGCGAAAAAGAAAAGATGTTTATCAAGAAGTAAGCGTTAGCTTGTAAGTTTAACTTGCCTAAAAACTGGGTTCACTTGAACCACAAACGACATTTATCGCCCTGACAAGCAATATATTATTAACTTATTTTATAAATTTTAAAAATATTATATGGCTTAGTAATGATAATAAAAGGGAAACCCACTATTCATCATAGCTATTAAAATCATTAAATTTAATAATTGATGTTAATTCTTCACCATATTCTGCACCCTTTTCAGAATAACGATCTAACCTTTTGACTAAAGAGAACGGGTTATCTGTTTTCAACCTTAATTGTCTGAACTTTTCAAATGCAGCACTGCGTCCAAGTGTTCTATAGTAATCTTTTACAGAGGCTTTAACCGAAGGATACTTTTTTAACCAAATTGTCTTATCACCCCGTTTTTTGAGTGCCGCTATTCTAGGTTCATCTTTATCAAATGACCAAACACCAAATATATTATTAGCTTCGTTAAAGAAGCGAGAGGTTGCCCAAGAACTTTCCATTGCGGCTTGTGCAATGGCAATACTCTTTGGATGCGGTTTAAGCGCCATTAATAGTTCGTTGTCACTCTCTGCTTTGTATTCTATTTTAAGCCTTTCTATCATATCGTTGTTACTCCCCGAAATAAGTGACTCTGAAACATCAAGGTATTGAACCGTAAGTTCATCATAGACTTCATTTACAGCTGGAATAATTAAATTTTTAAAGCGAGCTTTTTTCTCTTGTACCGTCATTTTGGGCAGAGCAACCTCTTTGGCTGAATAAAAGTAAATAGCGACAGAAAGTAAGAGTAGGGAAAAAAGTGCTAATAATATTTTAGATTGCAAAGCCGTTAATTTCATATAAAACCTTTCTATTGAATGTAAAGGGATAGTTAGCTACTAAAAGTATAGCATAGAGACTTTTCTGTTTTAAAAACAAAATGGCTCAGTGCATTAACATTTAAAATTGGTTATTAATTTTCATTCTAAAGTTACTTGTACATTAGCTTTTTTTTTTTAAAAACATCTATAGATATTTTCTATTTGTCCATATTCACTCGTCTATACTTGTTATATTTTTTTATTTTATAGTTTTAATTAAAATATGGAGCTAAAAACACTTTTATTCATACTCTTTTTTCATTTTATTTGCTCTACTTTGCTTATAAAAAGATTACCGTCGCATTCGTTGACGCTCTTGCACCTTGGATAATGCCTGAAACAAACAATGGTATAATCATCACCTGATAAAAAAATTATTATAAATTTACCCACCTCAATGAGTTGGTTTCATATTCCTTGATGTCCAGGCAAAGAGCAAAAACTGATTTAAGTGCGGAATATGCAGAAATGGCGAACTAAAACACTCTTTACGTTGAAAATCATAACCAATAATTGCAAGTTAAAATGTTATTATAGAGCGTTTTGATGTTATTCAGTTAGATTTGCAACTATTTAAACATTACCGTTCTAAAATTAAAAAAGAAGTTAATATAAAGACCTCAATGCTCGTTGATAAGTATCCACTGTTTGGACAAAGTCCTAGTAATATTCTTTTTCATGATGAAAAAGTTAGAGAGGCCTTTAACAAAGGCCTAAAAAATTAAAAAGGAGCTGACTTCTTAGGGGGTTATAACTATTTCCTAGGTCGTATAGGAAACGAATCACAGGCTTATAAAAATAGCCAAAGCGTTTTCAGAGGTGGCCTATTAACCGGTGGTGCGCCATTCACTAAAGACGGTGTCTATTTAGACGGGCTTATACGAGTACATAACTTCTTAAAAGCTGTTGCTGCCAATGGTAGAGCAGATTGCCTTAAATTATTATTTTGTGGGAAACTCCATATTGAAGACATCCCCGTATTGTATAAATTTTAAAAATGCGACTCTGCCAACTTGGTAAGTACTTACCCCTATGAGTTGAAGATGCTCGCTACCTATTGGCTTACTTAACTTGCTCTGATTTTTTGAATAAGACGGATATGCCTAATATTTACAAGCATAATGATGAGTTATTGCATGGTATCCCAAAAACATTTAATTAGTGCTAAAGCACCTGTCATTGAAAATTACTGCTATTTGATTTTAGTACAGTGGCAGTAAAAATTTTGCATAAAATACGATTAACTAAGCGCCACTTTCTGTTTGAACTTGTAGAAGCTAAATAAAGATCAAAACAAAAATCTCGAGCAAGCCTACTTATTCCGTTGAGCAAAAAATGAGCTTTGTGAATTAAGATAGAAAAAAATGTGCTAATACCTTTTATTTAATAAAAAGTACCAAAACACTTCAAATAAAGTTAGAACCTGACTTAAACTGGCATAAGTGAACCTTAATAGTCATTCGATGACATATCATAAAATGACTGTGTTAACGTCTGATTTGTGCGCTTACGAGTTGAAAAAATTAATATATTCTTAGAATGAGGAAGTGTCCATACTTCCTGAGTTGTTTGTAATTTAAATATCTATGGTTGCCTTAGTTCGCCTCATTCAATGAGTGACATAAGGTGTCACATCCAAACCAATACTAGCAATCCCCTTTTTAACAATTCTGGCATACCGCCTAGTCGTTAAATGAAAATCATCTTTTACTCTACCTCCGAATAAATAATCATTTGAACGAATAGATTGAAATGAGATCCATTTTTGTAAAGCGAATCTCGTTTTTTGGGTTATTTAAAATTGAACAGGAATTCCTGTCTTTTGTTGAATTAAGATCGCTCGTGATTGAATATTTCTCCCATGTGCAATATCCAACACTTTAAGTTTAATGACATCGTATGCTCTTTATTTACAATCTAGCGCCAAATTAAACCTTGTTCTAATAGACCAAACCTCTTCAAGCTTAAGGGAAAGCTTTTGACCTACTAATTTACCTTTATTCCAGCTAGGTTTTTGGGGTAAGTAATAATGTCATACATGATAGTTATCTTTTAGTTAAAGGAACTATAAATATGTGATATTTGAAATGTTCAAAATTGTGCGTAGTGTTGACGATAGCTTTTACTTTATTAACGGCAGCTCCAAGGCTTGATTCTAACTCTCAATTTTAGACCACTTCATGCCCTGAACAGCCATTGAATAAATTAACGAATGACCGTTTTATGGAATTATTGATATTTATTTAGTGACTAAACTGTATGTAATTGAATGGCAATACGAGATGTAAATGGGTGGCACAGCCATATGTTATTTTCCATATAGAGAGGTAGATGGTATAAGTTGATAATTTAACCTATGCGCAACTGTAAAATCTCGATAAACCTTTTCACATATTAACATTGTTAAGGATAAGCTTGATAACCAGAGACATCATTATGAGTATAATGCCCTGAATAACAATAAATCTATAGACATTTTAAACCTCTGAAAGCACCTATCTATGCAACCCTCAAGGTATGTCTATACCTATGTTGGTAGACCGTTTTTTTTGTCAAAAAGTCAATATGAATTCAGTCAATTTTACCTCTTTATATGCAAATTTTAGCTACTTAGCGTTACCTTTATTTTGTGAACATTGCCTATATTTTATTTTGTGAACATTGCCTATA
>NZ_JACGUX010000088.1:0-110962 GCF_014076915.1 Colwellia sp. MB02u-14 | reverse complement strand
GCCTATATTTATTTTTATTTTTATTTTTATTTTTATTTTTTGCCAAGACAGAGTCTCGATGATGAAAGCTTTCATGAAGCGACCAAACTTAGTTGTTGTAAAAATGGCAACTTGTTGATGGAGCAAAATAGAATCTAAGATTATGTCAGTATGTAGATGCATTTTTAAATGCTTGTTCTAGTCAGATAGTATAGGAAAGGATCACACTGTGAAAAACGTATTAATATTAGCTATTTTTTTACTTTTTTTTTCACTGCCGAGTCAAGCTGAGAGAGTTATTAATAGTGTACTACTTAATGGTACTCCAACGACAATAGTTGCAGCGGGCGAAACAATATCAGTGCTACTTAACGTCACTACCAATGGGAACGGTAGTAATAAACGTTGGCAATCCACTTCTTATATATTAAATGGTACTACTACTTGCAATAATGACGCTAATATAAACAGTGGTGGCACTTACGATCGTGGTTTTGATATTACTGCGCCTTCAACAGCAGGTAGTTATACTATTTCTTTTTATGCCTATAGACAGGATGGTTGTGACACCAACAAAGAAAGTGATGTTTTTTCAATTACAGATGGTATTACGGTGATTGGAAATGAGCCTGATATTTCTGTTGATGATATAAGTATTGATGCTGGCGATATTGCCACTTTTACTATTGAGCTGACGAGTAGTTACTCCGAAGACATTACCTTGGATTATGCCACCTCAAATGGGGCTGCTACTTCAGGAACTGATTATACGAGCGCTAATGGCACGGTAACGATATTCGAGAGCGATATATCTAGTACAGTAAATATTATTACTTCGCCTTCAGGGAGTGGTGACTTTACTCTTACATTAAGTAATGCAAGTGCAGGCTCTATCGCTGATGCAACTGCTACTGGAACAATTGTTAAAGCAGCGAGTTTAATCGTAGATTACCGTTTTGATGATTGTCGCTACACAGGGGCTGATGATGAGGTTTTTGATCAAACGGGAAATTATTCTGGTAAAACCTTTGGTGTCGCCGATCCTGTTGATGATGCTGTTATTAATCGGTCACTCGACTTAACTGCTGATGGCATTAATGACTGGGTTATGGTGCCTAGTGGTTCTGTGAATGGCTTAGATGACTTCTCGGTGAGTTTCTGGGTTAATACTTCTGTAGATAAAGAGCAGCAGGAAGTTTTTCATGCTTTAGGCATTGACGAAGATGATGATGTGTTAGAGATAGCTCTAGAAGATGATAATAAAGTTTATATTAAAATTAGAGATAACAGTGAAACATTAACAAGTCGTATCGAACTCACTGATGGCTCATGGCATCATATTGCTCTTACCCGAAGTGGTAAAGATGTTTGCTTATTTGTTGATGGTAATGAACAAGATTGTGATGATGGTGTCAATAGCGGTGTTTTATCTGTCACTAATAGTAATGCAATTGTTATTGGCCAAGAACAAGATGAATTTGGTGGTGACTTTTCTGTGGCTCAAGGTTTTGAAGGAAAACTTGATGAGTTTCAAATTTATGATGCGGTACTTAACTCAGATAGAATAGCGTATATATATGCCAAGCAAAAAGCCGGTGACAATGGCGATGGTTCAACGCGCGACCCAGTAGCTTGTGGCGAAATTGAAGTGGTCGCAGGGCGTATTACCTTAAATAACACAGCAGATAACCCTTCATTTACTCATGTTTGTTTTGATAGACCTTTTTCAGTTGCTCCAGTGGTTTTTAGTTTACCTACTACTGCGAGTAATAGTGATCGCCTCACACTTAGGATCAGCAATGTTACCGTAAGTGGTTTTAATATTGCGCAGGTGGAATCACCAGAAAAATCCAACCCTAGCGCACCCGCAGGTAACATAGCTCAGACAGTAGATTTTTTGGCTATTGTAGAAGGAGATTATGATCTAGATGGAGGGGCTAAAATACGGGTAAGCACCTTGGATACTACACGTTTTCAAGGGAGATATTTTAGCGGTAGTTCTTGGAATACTGTTGATATTACCGATTTAGGGTTTTCACAACCTCCCTCTATCATTGCATCCATTCAGACAATGAATAATGAACCCAACGTAAATAATCCAGACGGCCTTTTCCCTATTTCAGAGCCTTTTTTAGTTACCGCTATGAAAAGTGTTACTAAAACTCAGTTTACTATGGCTTTAGAGCGAGCAGAAACAAACACAGGAACTATTGTTTCCAATGAAACCATAGGTTATTTGGCTATTACCCAAGGTGTTATTGGACAGCTAATGGATGATATTAGATATGAATCTTTTCAAACAGGCAATAATATCGAAGGTCTAAATAGTTGCCGTATATTCAACTTAGCTGGCAGCTATAGCGACAACCCACTCATTATTGCTACCCAGAACACTCGTAATGGTAGTGACGGTGGTTGGCTGAAACGGTGCGCTATTTCACCTGTAAACGTTGGGTTTAGTATTGTCGAAGACAGTGACAGTGACACTGATACAAATCATACAAATGAACAAGCTGGTGGTCTAGCATTGGTCGGTACCTTCAAGGATTTTGCCAATAACTGTGGTGATCCTATTATTGATCACTACGAAATTGAACATGATGGCAGTGGTTTAACTTGTGAAGCTGAAAGTATTATCATAAAAGCTTGTGCAGATGCTGATTGTAATACACTTAACTTAGACGCTACGGACGTAGCACTAGTAATTAATGATACGGTACATAAAACAGTGACCGTTTTAGGTAGCACCGATACCAGTTTTGATTTCACCACTCCAGGCACAGCTACATTAAGCTTAGATCAGGTTTATGAGTGTAATAATGGTGCTTCAGCAAGCTGTGATGTGGTTTTTGAAGATACTGGCTTTCGATTTTTCTCTAATACAGAAGGGACAGGTATTCCAGAGCAATTATCAGCCAAACCCTCAAATACTGGTTATAAAGCGAGTACATTAAAAGTACAAGCAATAAAGAAAAGCCCTACAACCGATGCTTGTCAGGCAGCATTTATTGATAGTAACACCATTGATATAGTGGCTACTTGTGTTGACCCTAACGAGTGTGCAGGTAGCCAAGTAACAATCAATAACTTAAGCGCTGATATCCCTATTAATACTTTAAATAATGCGGCGAGCAAAACGTATACGGGTGTGGCTCTTAATTTTAGTAACGAAGCTGTAAACAGTGCAGAATTTATTTTTACTTATCCTGATGCGGGCAAAGTACAACTTCATGCTAGATATAATATTCGTGATGAAAATGGCGACCCAACGGGTAATTATATGCTCGGTTCGTCTAGCGCTTTTGTGGTTAGGCCGCTTGGGTTTTATATTAATGTAGATGACAACCCAAAAGCACAGAGTGCTAATCAAGTTAATAGTGTTTTTAAAAAAGCAGGTGATGATTTTACTACAAGTCTAACAGCCGTACAGTGGCAAGCCGCCGATGACAGTGATGGAAATGGAATACCAGATACAGGTGCTGATTTATCTGATAATACCACTACTGTTAACTTTGGTAATGAAGCCACATCAGAAAACGCTATCATAACCGATAGCCTTTATCTGCCAACCCCAGGTATAGACGGTGTTTTAACCAATGTCAGTTTTACTGATTTTAGTAATGGTGTTGCTACTAATGGTGTTGATAATAATAAAAGTATGACTTATGACGAAGTAGGTATTGTCAAATTTGCTGCAAATTTAACGAATGGTACTTATTTAGGAACAGGTGATATTACAGGAGTAGCACCTTATGTTGGTCGCTTTATCCCTCATCATTTTGAATTAACAACGGGTCTGGATGGCGATCTAACGTCGGTTTGTGATATTAATCGCCTTTTTCCAGCAATGACGTTCGCTTATAGCGGGCAAATGAGTAGAACATCGACATCATCAATTTCAAGTAAAGGATCGTTGCAATATCAATTTGCTCCTGAATTATTCATTACGGCAAAATCATCAATCTGTCCTAATGGAACTTGCACCACAACAAGTAATTACACAGGAGATTTCATAAAACTTTTACCGAGTAATGTTACCTATATTACGCCAACAGAAGATGCTGACACTGATAATTTACTTGGTGCGAAAGTTAAGCTTACTGCCAATTTAAGTGAAGGGGTTTTTCTTGATGAGAGCGGAGGAGTTATTACTTACGCATTTAATGCTGAGGATAACTTTGTTTACCTTCGAGATCAAAATACAGAGATAACTCCTTTCCCAGCTAAAATAGAATTAGGAATTGCAGCCGTAAGTGACACTGATGGCGTAGTCGCTATTGACAGTGATGGTAATGGTGATAATGGTCGCTTATGGGTTTTGAACCCTCAAGGGAAAGAAATTCGTTTTGGTCGAACTTCTCTTAAAAATAGCTTTGGTCCAGAAACGTCCCCTATAGGGCAAGTTTTATCAATAGAGTATTTTGATGGCACTAACTTTGTTTTAGCTGATACTGATACTTGTACCCAATACAATTCGACTAATGTTAGTTTTGGCTCGCTGAATGGTGTTGGCCTTGATTCTGCTGATATTCCTGCTGTTTCGGGGGCATTTGTAGATATTGATGATTTACCTAATGGCGTAACGCGACAAATTTTTTTACCTGCTGTAGCAGCAGGAAATCAAGGAAAGGTAGAAGTAATCTATAACATATATCCATGGCTGCAATACGATTGGCACTGGAATGGTGTAGAAGTGAAAACGTTAAATAAAAATCCCAGCGCGATAGCCACCTTTGGGTTGTTCCGTGGTAACGATCGAATTATTTACATTCGGGAAGTTTTTTAATTCTTATATGATGTTTATTGGGTATATGCTAAGAAAGTTATACCCGTAATTGGGTTAGTAAAGAAATAACCTTGAACAAAATTACAATCATATATAGCTGACATGACAGACTGTAGCAACAGTTTACCGGTACTAAGAAAGCTTTCAATCAAAGTGATTGAGTCAGTATTATCACTACCCCCCCCATTATAGACCATGATCATCCGGCTGAACACGCCATCAAAATCACTTTCGTTAAGTGAGGATATTATTACTGTGGTAACGATTTTAGCTTGTGCATTAGCATCAGGCTCATTTTTACTGTTATATATAGTGGTTTTGGCTCAAAAGTTACAACAGCTTACGGCCTCAAAGCTGTCGTTATGGTACTAAAACCTGAGGTCTTAAATATGGCAGAAGTGTACGTTAGTAGTATTCAATTTATCCAAAGACAACGGTTACAATAAGGCCGAAATAATCTGGCACAGTTCAATGTAATTGGCTGGCAAAGATAAATGCAATTTAGTGAGACTGATGTTAGAAATTTTCCAATTCATAAGTTAAGTAAATTAACTATATCAATAACATATATTTATTATTGATTTGCTAATAGTGATATATAACTTTATTACTTTTAGATTTTCTAGCTAATTAAATTACTTTAATCAATAGCTTATTTATTTTGAAGTGAATCCTAGAGTTCAAGTCTCTATCTTACCGCAAAATATAGTAAACCCCGTTAATCGCAAGATCAGTGTTTTTTTGCATTTAAAATTGAAAGCAATAGCGTTAAAGATAAATAAGGGTTTATAGCACTAAAAGTTCGTGTAGAGTTTAAACTCGCTTTCACCGCTCCATTAAATAATCAGCTAACCGAAAGATTAGCGGGTTTTTTCTTTCTGGAATTTATGTTTTTAAGTTTGCTTTAAAAAGACAAGTTAGATATTTCAGTATTTTATAGCTAATGGTAATAAGCAGACATTCGTATACTAAACGTAACATTAACTTATTGAATGAAGGGCTAAACTTTATAATAAGTTATAAAAGTTTAGCCCTGAATTTTCAATATGCTATTTATTTAGCCAAGCCGACATAAATGATTTTAGTATCTTCATTTTTGCGATTAAAAACGGCTGCGATATCTTTTATTTCAACACTTGTGGTAGGTATTTTATCTTTTTTGGAGGTAAAATGGTTTAAATACGAAAAGGTATCTAACGCATCATATTTATAGGCAAAATGCGCCATTGCCATATCATTACAAGTGGTAGAATTAATAGTAAAGCGTTTTGAATTAATCGCAGAACTCATCATACGTAATCTCAGTGCTTTTTTTAATCCATCTTTGTTATTATTACCAGCAAAAACACACATTTTTGTCTCAATACTACTATCTGTTGCAATGAACTCGTACTTGGTAGCATTAGAATTGAAAGCTAATAATACGAACACTACTGCCAATGTTAAATTTTTCATAATTGACTCCTTTATAGTTGCAAGTACCCGATACAACTTAACTAAAAATCTCGAATAGTTAACGGGAGATAGGAAGCTATTTAACACATCCTCATCCGTACTGTTTTAGGCATTTCTTGCGCCATTCAGAATTAATAAAGCCTAATGCTATGAATAAAAGGCGATTAAAATGTGTAACTAAAAGTAATATTAATTTTGAAATAATAAGTGTAAAAAAATTGGACACTTGCTAATAAAAAACTAAAAACATAGAGCAAAATCTAATATTAAATTTGGAAATATACATATTTAGAGTGGAACTATACATGTTTAGAGTCATAGCTTAATATTTTCAGTGCAATGCATTATATACTGTAAAAAATTCTGACATTATACTCTGCCTTACACAAAGTGGACGAGCGGTAAGAAGTCATGCAATAAAACGATGTGAACGACCAGTATCGCGAACACGCCAGAGTAATGTGATTGTTCAACCATGTCCGCTGTAGATCAAAACATACAAAAATTTTTAGTATAAATTCTAAAATGCTAAGGTCAACAAAGTCGCAGTTACTGCCCTTAGAGTTATATTTTAGAAGTTAACTATTTCAAAGTTTAATTAAATTTTTTGAAAGGTGTTTACGGTGCTCACATATAATAATTACAGTTTCCATCTTGATTTAGAAGGTTCTCGCTTTATTCAACTTCTACAGCACTCTTTTCTGCTCAACCAAAAAACCTTAATCCCTCATAAAAAGAGTGTCATAAATATTATATCACTTAGGCTAATTTTAACGTTATAAGTGATGATCTTTGTATTTTTCATAGACCTTTTCAAAGTTTTCTGGATGAGCAGCAAAAGCAGCCAGCACTCTGGGATCAAAATGCTCAGGCATCGTTCTACCATCTCCTTCAACAATTATTTTTACTGCTTTTTCATGGCTAAAAGCGGGTTTATAAGGCCGCTTTGAGCGCAAAGCATCATAAACATCACATAGCGCCATAATTCGAGCAGATAATGGAATATCTTCACCAGAAATACCATTAGGGTAGCCGGTACCATCCCATCGTTCATGGTGATTTAAAGCGATTTCTGCTCCCATTTTGATAAAGGGAGAGTCGCCATTTTGGAGTATTTTTGCGCCAATGGCACTGTGTGTGTTCATAATTTCACGTTCTTTTGCCGTGAATGGATCTTTCTTGAAAAGAATAGCATCAGAGATACCAATTTTACCAATATCGTGCATAGGGCTGGCATAGAACAAGGACTTGTTCATTTTTTTACTAAGACCTAGTAACCTTCCCAAGAGATATGAATAGTGTGCAATACGGCGTACATGTGCACCCGTTTCCTCATCTTTAAATTCAGCTGCGCTCACCATAGTAAGTATGGTTTCCTTATACGCACTTTCAAGCTTAGCTGTACGCTCCTTAACTTTGGCTTCAAGTTTATGGTTATAGTCTGAGAGGAGGTCGCTGTAATCTTTTAAACGTAACATATTTCTAACACGCAATATTATTTCAGCTCGATCTACGGGTTTGGTAAGGAAGTCATCAGCACCTAATTTCAGTGCTGTCAATTTAGCATCATGATTGTCTATAGAAGTTACCATGATAATAGGAATAGACAGCGTTTCTGGGTTCTTTTTCAGCTTTCCTGCCACTTTGTTGCCGTTCAACCCAGGCATCATTATATCGAGCAGTATTAAATCAGGTGGATCTTGTGCTACGCTTTTTAGCGCTTCTTCACCACTGTTAACACTCTTTATTATATAGCCCTCATATTCGAGCATCACTTTTAGAAGCTCTCGGTTTAAATGCTCATCGTCAACAATAAGAATTTTTTTAGGACGATTATTCATGTCGTTATCCTGTTAAGAAATTAAGGTACTACTACATGTTTTTCAACCACTGCCCATAGTATCTTATAACGCAGTGGCTTGGAGATATAGTCATCACAGCCAGCAGCTTGACAAAGCTCCTCATCACCGCTCATCGCTAAAGCCGTTAAAGCGATAATGGGGATAGACTGTGTGTCAGGAGATGCCTTTAGCAATACGGTTGCTTCTAAGCCCGACATACCCGGTAATTGGACATCCATTAAGATCAAGTCCGGTGACTCTGTTCGGCTTTTATGCAAACCACTTCTAGCATCTTTTGCTTGAATAGCAACATGACCAGCCTTTTCAACAAGTAGCGTGGCGAGTTCCATATTCATGGGATTATCTTCAACAATTAATATGCGAGCCATCTAAATTTCCCTTAATATATATACTTAAAGCGCTCTAAATTGTGATGCTAAATATTTGTCTATTATCATTGTACTTTACCCTGTTCTTTAAAGACTAACCTTGCGCATGCTGTGTTCTACCCTTGCTAATATATTTTGGTTAACGCTGAATTGGCATCACTTTATTGTTATTATTAATTATTTTTTCTGTCGATAGGTTTATTCGCTCAAACGAACTATTGTTATCCTTCATTGCTGATAAAGGTTTTACAGAGGTAGATTCTTGCTTAAGACTTATCTCACGCCACGGCAGCCAAACCTTAAAGCAAGAACCTTTATTCTCCGCACTCGATACTGCCATAAAACCACCATGTAAATGAGCAAGCGCTTTCACCATGACTAATCCAAGACCGGTACCACCATATTTCCGAGATAGACTGCTATCGATTTGAGTAAAGGGTTCAAACAGCTTATTCAAATCAGCATCAGAAATACCTATGCCAGTGTCATGTACCATAATTTCAAGAAACTCTTTAAAGTTTGTTTGGTCGCTATCAACGTCATCAATTAGCCGGGTTTTCCATGCTTTATTCTTGTTGACCATAACCGCCTCTACGCGAAAAATCCGGCGAGCTGAAAGGGTAATTTTTCCTCCTTTAGGTGTAAACTTAACCGCGTTAGACAACATATTGTAGATTATCTGCTTAAGTTTTCGTCCATCACACTGCATGAAAGCTAAATCATCTGGTACATCCTCTGCCAGATCGATATCTTCTGACATCGCCTTTTCCTTTACCATAGATATACAATCATGCAGTAGACTAGTAAGCTGAAATTTTTCTAAATCGAGGGTCATCTTACCTGCTTCTACTTTTGAGAGATCGAGTACATCGTTAATCAATGAAAGCAAATGTTGACCACTGTCAAAAATATTCCCAATATATTTATTTTGTTGGCCGCTGATTTCACCAACAAGCCCATCTTTAAGTACTTCTGAAAAGCCTATAATAGCATTAAGTGGCGTGCGTAATTCGTGTGACATACTGGCAAGAAATTCACTTTTCATCTTACTAGCGTGCCGTAACGCTTCACTTTCTGCACGCAGTAGCGCGGCGTGACGTTGATCACTAATATCACGAGTTATCTGGGCAAAACCAATCACTTCATAATGACTACTATGTATGGCTGTTATAACAGTATTACACCAAAAACGGGTGCCATCTTTGCGAAGTTGCCAGCCACTTATTTCGAAACGGCCCTGCTCTCTTGCTATCTGTAGTTCTTTCTCTGGCTGACCCGACGCTATAGCTTCGAGAGGATATAAACAGGAAAAATATTGCCCATTAACATCATCAAAAGCATAACCGGTAATATACTCAGCCCCTTTGTTCCATGAAGTAATATTGCCATTAGCTTCGAGCATTATAATCGCATAATCACGCACGCTTGAAACCAATAACCTCAGCGACTCTTCACTCTTTTTTAATTGCTTATCCGCTTGTATTCGCGCTAATTCAACAACAGAAAAACGCCGAATATAAAGAAAAGTTGCAAGTGTTACTATTAAAAATAATAGCCCACCCATCCAAATAAGCTGTCGCGCCCGTCTGTCAATAGGAGCATATACTTCTGCTTCATCAATTTTTGCTACCATACCCCAGCCCATTCGAGGGATCTGCGCGAGATAAGAAATTACTGGTATATTTTGATAATCGACGCCACGAAAGAACCCCGTTTTTCCGTTAACCGCATTCGTACCGGGAATATCTTGCTGGTTAAGAGGTATGCTCATCGTGAGTGACAAATCTTTTGGGCGGCGCACCTCGTTAAGATATAAGGCCTCACCTGCATCCCTGCGGACAAGTAAAGTTTCTGCGCTCAAACGCCCTACTGGCCATGCATCGAGCATAGGAAATAGAAATTGTTCTGGGTTAATACGAAAATAGAGTACGCCAATGATCTGGCGAGTCCCTTTGATATCAACAAATAAAGGGGTTAGCATAGCCATTCGTAGTGTTTTTTTCTGTCCCAAGTTAATTTCGCCAAGGATCATGTTTTTACTACGGATAACATCTATGGCCTGCTGTTGTATCAACTCATCTGGCTGGCTAATAATGTTTTGGTTAGTCGATAATATAACTAACCCATCGAGATCAAGCAGTGTTAAGGCCGCATATTGGTGACTGTCTTGAATGACTTTAAGACGATGCAATATTTTTTGGCGGTTGACATTATTTGGAGCACCATCACTTAGCCAATTTTCAAGCATGTAGGTAAGATAGTAATCTTCGCTCATAATAACAGCATCACGTTGAAGTCCATCAAGCCAATAATCGATTCTTTCAATTTTCAGGTTGGCGATACTGGCTAGATTGTCTTCGCTGCGTTTTAGGATGATATTTTTCTGATATTGGAATATTAACAGTCCTATCATGGTGATAGACAGGACAAAAATAATAAGCAAGGTAAATGGCTTAAACGATGGTTGTGAATATAGCTTATCAACTTTCATAGTACGACACCGTTTTTTTAACAAAACAATGGGTACTATTAGCTTTTAAAATAGCAGATAAAGTAATGTTTATTCCTAGTGTAATTGATGATGGCTCGCGTCAAGTCCGTTTACCCAACATCTATTGAGTATGGCTTTGTATGGGGTAATAGCAACATTTTTTATGTCATTCAGATAAGTATAAATATTTTTTTCATTTCGAAATATATCTAAATATCGACCATCACAACTTAAAAAACGAATGTTAATGGCTAAAAGCAATAGCTTAGTAATTTACAGTTTGATAATTTATTAAAAAAATAGTGTTATGTATCGGTAATTATTATTTGAACCATTTTTCATTAATAATCGGCTTCGGGTAACTCATAAGACTTTTTAATGCTCAATCGTTGGCTAGCTATATCATCAAATGCTTTTTGATAAGTATTAATAACCTCATCTGTTGTATTAATATTAAATGCCAAATAATTACCTATTTTATTAATCTGCCAGACCTGTTCATAATCATTTGTATCAAAATCGAGCTGTCTTGCTAAATAAGCAAAACCATGAATAGAAACAACAATCATATCGACGCGGTCTGAGTCCATTAGCAAAAAGGCTTGCTCTAATTGAGAAACTTTTGCCAAATTAGATGAAGGAAAACCTACTTGATGAAGTGATATCTCTGAAATATCACCTGCGACTGCCGCCACTTTATGATAAAAAACTTGTCCTAAATTAGTAAAACTAAAGTTTTTTGATTTTTTTGCCATTAATACGTGAGTAGAATGAAAGATAGGCCCTACCCATTTAAATAAACTTTCACGCGAATGCGTTTTAGACATAGTAAATAAAGCGGTGTTATATTTATCCAAAGTAAATCGGTAGCCACGCGACCAGGGAACAACCAATATTTCTTGTTCTGTAATATCCAAATGTTTCCAGATAGCTTTTAAGGTATCAACTGAAATCCCTTTAAGTTGATCGTTAACGAAATAATTAGCCGGTGGGTAGTTTTCAGTATAAAAGATAATATTTTCTTTTAATAACGGGAATTGAAATGCTTTCAGTTGGGGAAGCACAAAAATAAAGACCAACATTGCTTTTAAAATAAATTTTGTTATTAAAATAGATATATCCCACCATTAATAAAAAAAGTAACAATACTTTTTTTATTCATTCACTTTAGCCTTACTTATAAACAGTTTACTTACGCAAATCAACGTTATTATCAATTGAAGGTATTTATTCATGAAAACAATACGAGAAACATTCAATAAGACAATATCAAGTGATCCCTATAAAAAATCAATTAAAGTTAATCAATGAATTAATAGCATCTGACACTGTTAGGAAATGAATTTTAGTTAGACACAATTCAGCTTTGTTAAACTCATGAGCGCGAATTAAATGTGTAACATCTTCTACAACGGCTACTCGTTCAATTTTAGTTAAAACGAGCTTATCCGTTCTCCATTCAATTAAGTAACAAGAACCTGTTGAGTCTATTAGATAGTCATCATCACTCAGGATTAATTCTGTACACTCTTTGTTAAAAAATTGCTCAGAGCTTAAATAAAGAAGCTCGTCATCACCCTCGAGCTTTAATATACAGGGCCAAAAAATCATCTAAATACCTCTATAAATATAACGCACTATTAAGTGAGCGTTCGTTACTTTTACTTAAATTAAACCGCTCATTTTAGACATCGTCCTCTAGGTTCGTCACTCTCATGAAGCACAATGTTAGAATGAAGGAACTCTGCAGCCTCTGCTGAATCTCTGACTTTAGACGCACTGCGTATTAACATTTCTGTTTCAAATTCAGTTAACACACTTTCTCTCATACCCGCTTGTCTCCAATGAGATAGTGGTCGACATCCTATAGATATTCCGCGAGCCAGTGCCAAAGCATCCAATAGAGCTTGATTTGCCCCCTGTCCTTTGAATGGGCTCATTGGGTGAGCAGCATCTCCAATCAGTGTTACGTGCTGGCCTTTAGCCAATAACTCTGCTTCAAGGAGTGGTCGGTCATACACTGGATAACCAGAAACTTGACTTGTCTGTGTTGCCGCCAAAATTTGAGGAATGGGATCGTGCCACTGAGTTCTTCGACACGCTTCATGCTTGAGGGCTTTTGCACCTTGTGAACTTAACGCCTTAGCCTCTTCTTCGGGCATAGGAAAACTAAGTTGCCACATCACTGAATCTGCGTCATAAGGCATTATATAGATACGTTCATTGCCATTGGCTGTTTGAAATACTGTTGCTGAGTCTAACAAAGAATTTTCAAGCCCTTCGAGAGCAGTCAAGGGGCAAATCCCCAAAATAACAATACAACCAAGATACTGTAAAGGGCTTATATCGTCGCCAATCAGTAACTTTCGCACAGCACTGCGAATACCGTCAGCACCCACCAAAAGATCAGCCTTAGCGATTTTTATATCCCCACCTACTTGAAAGCTAAGTTCAATATTTTTATCCTCACTTTCATTAGCTCTTTCTTTAAAACCAACTAACTGGTGTCCCCATTGCACCGCATCATGCCCACCGAGTTGCTCAAGTAAAGCTAAACGTAAAGATTGTCGTGCGATATGTATATTGGTGCGCTTGACCGATGTTTTCACCGCTGAAGGATGCCACTTTCTGATCCCCCATTCACCGATCACTTTTCCATCGGTGGTATGGACAACATGTCGGGTTGAGACCACCCCTTCTGATAACGAAATAATGCCGAGCCCTTCAATCGCTTTACTCGCTTGCTGTAGAGTAAGACCATACCCTTGAGAGCGTGTGTCGAAACCGCTATCGCGTTCATAGAGTGTGAAAGGGATACCGCGGTGCAAGCAAGCAACCGCTAATGCCACGCCACCTATACCACCGCCAATAATAGCAATATGTGGGTAATTTTCTTTATCTACAAACGGTGAGCTAACACAATGAACTAAACCCGTTCCACGGCAGTTCAAACAATCATAAAGGTGTCCTTTTGGACGTACGGGTGCCAAGCCTTCGCCTAGCATTTTTTCAAATTCAAGTAATTCCCGCTGATACTGAAGTCGCAGTTTTTTACGAGGCCTTCTACTTTTTTTGCCACGTCCTTGACATTCCTGACAAATAGTCCAGTTGCTTTCTTCATTTTTCAACGTTTTCATTTCCTTTTTATTTAGCCCCATTTAATTCACCTTCGTTAGAGAGAATTTAGCCTAAACATATGTGTTAATTATGGTTTTTATTACGGCGTTCATAATTTAACGCTAGAAAATTTAGGTATGTTTTGTGGCATAAGTGATTATTGAACGCCATTTAGCAAAGGAATACTGCGCAGACTAGGATTTTAGACTTCTTTATGTAAAGAAGACACTAATTTGATGAAAGTTTATTACCTTTTTCTCGCTAATAATCACCGTACTATTAATTTTAAATCAATTATTTAATACAGGAAAATCAATTTACCCAGCTTATGGTACTAAGTTGCCAATTAAAAAGTTAACCGTTTGCTTTGTTATATAACAACCATGGTATCTTCGGTGAGATGAGCGCTCTTCCTCTTGCTATATTTATTAGTTAGCAATGACTCATTAACATTATGTTTATAGAGAAAGAAACACAATTGAGCAACATCATTAAACAGGAAAAATCATGCTAAAAGGCAAAACTTCACTCATCTCAGGTTCAATCAGTGGTATTGGCTTAGCCGCTGATCATGTACTGGCTGAATAAGGTATTAACTTAGTACTACACGGTTTAATGAATAACCTAGAAGATCAAGATATTTCAGTGTTTATGACTAAGGCTACTCAAATAATGGGATCTATCGATATAATGGTCAATAATGCAGGTATTCAACACACTGAAATTATGGGTATTTTCCCTGAAAATAAGTGGGTGTGATAATCGCCACCAATTTAACTGCTGCATTGCACACTCAACGTTAGTGGTTTGACAATTTTATCCCAAGATTATTATTAGCGTAATTGTGATCAATACCACCAAAAAAAAACATATTTTGACCGCTTTGAGTTTGTGCTTAAATGAATATCACGGTACGTTTTAATGTTGTGGGCCACGTTAGCATGCCATCAATTTTGCGCCTTGATGAATGGCAAATTCATCCCAGATACCGACATTGGCATTAATACTTGCTGCCTTACCGCTAGCTGACGTCATATGATTTAAAACTGCATCAACATATTTTTCTCCCCCGACGGCCTTGCAACGATTAACCATGTCGACAAACTGGACACGATGACCACTTCGACTGTCAATTTTATAGCTTATCGGTTGATATTGAGTCCACCATTGTCCCCTTGAATGTGCAGTTTAGGTGGTGACACCTAAACTGCGGCATAACCTTTAGGGCCTAAGAAGTCTTCACACTCTTGGGCGACATCTTGCCAATTCCATTCAAATAAATGAAAAAAAGTAGTGGGGTGAGCTGCGGGTTGAACCTAACAGACAATGCCTAGTGCCAAAACTGTCGTTATTAACGATTTTATTACTTTAGTTTTCATTTCATTTTATTTTTATTTTTATTTTTATTTTTATTCCTAATGTAAAATTAATGGTTGTATTTGCTTGTTAAGTAGCCATCACAGGTTGTGTTAAATTTAAGCGAAGCGCTATATCAAAAAAGATGAATACGTATTAAACCATTATTTGTAAGTGTTTTATCGAACAGAAAACGATATTAAAAATGATGTTGAATTAGATAAATATGGAGTTTGACAATGCTAACAACATAGGTGACTAGATTACTGACATTATGATAAAGAGGTCTTGTTTTCTAGTAACAAGACCTTGTGGTAATTGAGGATTTTTACCACGGAAAGCTGAGATAAACTTTGCTATTGATTAATAAAGTTAACGATTATCTGAAAATTTTGCCGACACTCTTCTTCAACAAGTGCATTAAGTAACATATAAGCATGCACAACACATCAAACTGATGATGTACAGTTACCCCAACCGCTTTTAACACTTTAGCATAAGCTAACCCCTCATCTCTTAATGGATAACATCTGGCGGTAATAATTAAAATTTCTGGAAAATCGTTACTTATTTCACCATACAAAGGTGATGCAGCTTTAATGTTATCCCTCGCTTTAAAAGACTGATTAAAGTACCGGCTTATTTTATCTTACTCAAGTAAAAATCTTGAACCATTCTCGGTAAAAGAGGGCTGTTGGCCGATGTATCAACACTCGGGTAAATTAACATCTACTTATCTGCTTTTAAACGTTTATCTTGCTGGTTTTGCATAGCAAGCGTAATACAAATAGCGCCGATTTTAGAGCTATGTGCCAGACAAAACGAGATATTGAGTGTGTTATTATCGATGCAGTGCCATACCTCCCCCCATTTTGACTTGAGTGTTATGGCAATGTTGGCTGATTTAGACATTATTTTTAAAAAAACAGGGTGTTCGCCTTGAGCTTGCAGACAGAAAACACAGTTGTTAGCATGGTTTGAAAAAGCAGAGATTAAGTCAGGTCACGAAGGAATTTATGTACATTCTGACTTGTATTTAGCGTTAGAATAAACCAAAATAATCACCGATCAGGTTAGCAGAAGAAGCCCGCTTTAGTGCAAATAAATATAATGGTATTTATTATCATACTAGAATGTGGGTTATGTCTGCTATAACCTATATTATTATTTTAAATAAGTTTTATTATTGCAGGTTTTACTTTAGTTTCTAAAAATAACTCGCTTTTATAATACTTTTTATTTTCAAGCCATATTGAAGCTTTAAAAACGGTTACCTCTATCTAATAACGGTGTAAAAGAGAGATAAAAAATACTGCGGCTAGGTAATTTTAGCGAAATAAACATTGTATCGCCAATGAATTAAATTTTAATAAAGAGGGGAATAGCGAAAAGACTCTTTGAGTATCGATTATATGAGAAATAACCGACACCCTACCGAGCTTGCTATTAAGGTATTAATACCGTATCAATAACGTGTATGACACCATTACTTGCTTTTACATCTGCCATGATAATTTTTGCTTTATTTATCATTACATTTCCATCGATGACTTTAACCATCAACATTTTACCTTGAATGGTAGGTGCGCTTGTTACTTTCACGACATCTGTAGACATCACTTTTCCAGAAACAACGTGATATGTTAATATGTCGACGAGTTTATCTTTATTTTCTGGTTTCAAAAGCATCTCAAGCGTGCCTTTAGGCAACTTTGCAAAAGCCTCATCTGTGGGTGCGAATACCGTAAAGGGCCCATCACCTTTAAGTGTTTCAACAAGCCCACCTGCTTTAACTGCTGCGACAAGTGTATTGAAAGAACCATTTGCAGCGGCCACATCAACAATATCTTTTTTCATACCATGATGCTCTGCATAAGAGTCTGGCATAAAAGCTAAGCTGGCAACCACAATTGATACTGTTGTAATAAATTTATTTAACATTGTATTTTCCTATTCAGTGAATTTTAGTTAATACTATTTTGTTTTCACAATCTATTTACGTATGGTTTAGAAATTAAGATCAGTATTGCCTATTTACCGAAAATAAAGCGTTCGGTTATGTCTTCGTTCATGCTAAGGCGCGCATTGTTCAAAAACATGGCGTTAACGTAGGTGGTTTTTCGAGGAATATGCCGGTATTTTAATACGAAATCAAACATTACAGGTTAAAAACGACGTGCAACTGTTATAAAAATAAAGTCATTACGTCGTCAGCCATGTAACAAAAAATCTCAGGTTCGTACTTTTAAAATGTTTGAGACTACCACGTGCATTCAAAATATCAGCCCTAAGTGAAAACGTATACATTAGAAATATCTCATTTGCCTCTGAGCTATTTCTAACTCCGTCAAAGTAAATGCTAGACTTATGGCTACGTGAGTGTAGCCTGACATTATTTCACTGCCTAGTGCTAAAGTTACCCACACAATTTAGGGCGTATTGGTGTCAATACTGGCCAAGCGTAATTGTACCTTTTCATTGAGGTAAGTCTGATTGCGCCCAACACAACCATGTTATCTAACAAGTCAACAATAAGATAGATGTGCGAATCAGCCATTCTTCTGGCAACGTAGGCATGGGGTATAGAACTAGAAATGAGGAGAACTGCTCAAGTGTATCAAACCCAGGACCGACCCAGAAGAATCCCCTTTGAACCGCACTAACCGGTACTCTAAGGGCGTCAGTAATAGACGCTAGACTCGATTCGTTCAAACCAAAAAAAAAAGCCAATCAGGTTAGCCATTACGAATACGGTTAAGCCCTTACTCCCGGCTAATGACTTAAAACTCTTTACCTTAGGGTCCAAGTCATTGCACCCTCAACTCGGTAATGACCACATTTTCAGCAGTATTTACCGTATTATTGTCAATGTTAATTTCGAGGCTGCAACGCGCACCTAATAATAAAATCTGCCCTACCCGTATCAATTTAAATACGGATGAGTGCCTCAAAAAAGCAAGTACTAATAGAATAAAAGTGATTAATGCGCAGGTAATAATTAACAGATCAATACCCCCTCAGCAATCGGTTAGAAAGCTGAGTGTACTTTTGGCAAGAAAAATGCAACTCACGTATTCCAATATAAACAACAAAATAATACCCTATTATTATAAAAACACTTCTTTACCACTTTTCTTAAAAATATTTATATTATTTTGTGACTTTTTTGTAAACAGTCTAGATTATAGGTTGTTTTTCTTTATACAACAGGAAATCAAAGATGAAAATAGTAATATTATCTCGAAACAAGAAGTTGTACTCGATCCGCCGTTTAAAAGAGGCATGGGAAGCGCTGGGTCATCAAGTTGACGTTATCGATACACTTCATTGTTAGATGGATATCACTAGCAACAGATCAGTTGTTCGCTATAAAGGCCAAGCACTTCCACAGTACGATGCAATAATACCGCGGATCGGTGCTTCCATTTCTTTTTATGGCAGCGCGGTAGTGCCTCAATTTGAAATGACTGGCGCTTTCAGTGTCAATGAATCTTTGGCGATTAGTCGCTTTAGAGATAAATGATGTTCTATGCAATTACTGTCAAGAAAAGGCCTCAGCTTGCCAAGAACAGGCTTCGCTAATCACCCTAACAATGTCAAAGATTTAATTAAAAATGTCGGTGGTGCTCCTTGCGTCATTAAATTACTTGAGGATACGCAAGGTATTGGAGTGGTACTTGCTGAAACAACTAAGTCAGCAGAGGCTATTGTTGAGCCTTTATGGGGTTAAATGCCGATATTTTAATTCAGCATTTATCAAAGAAGCCGGTGGTGCTGATATTCGATGTCTTGTTGGTGGTGACCATGCTGTTGCCGCAATGAAACGTCAAGGTGTGAAGGTGAGTTTAGGTCAAATTTACACCGCGGTGGTTCAGCGGTACTTGTTAAACTTACCCCAGAAGAAAGAGCTACCACGGTGTTGACTGCACACGTTATCGGGCTGCACGTCTGTGGTGTTAATTTACTGCGCGCCGAACGTCGACCTGTTGTCATGCAAGTTAATTCTTCACCGGGTTTGGCGGGTATTGAAGCCGCAACTGAAAAGGATGTTACCCCCATGATTTTCAAGTTTATCGAGAAAAAGTTTATTGAAAAGAATGCTAGCGCTAAATCTAATCGAAATCGTACCCAAGGTCAGGGTTAAATCGATAAAAAATACAGTCTCAATTTATAAGCGATATTAACGATAAAACCACTAAAACTTATTTTTAAGAACCTCAGGTTTTGATGGCACAGAAACGTTTAATTATAAATTTCTAACCGCACAAAACCGTCCTTTCGGGCGGCTATTATTTATTAACAACCGCTTACTAACGACAATGCATAAATTCACGTTTAGCAAACCACACTTATAGACCCCTTTGCCATTCTTGACGAATAGGTATTTCTGTAGATTGCGCTAACGCCATTTGTACCATATTCACTAATTTATCTTTATCTTTACCTAAGATCCCTTTCAACACCAAGTAATTTGAAGCATGATCAGATCTGAAAATAGTGTTATTTAACTCAAGTGCTGATAACAACGTTTCCATTTCAGTAAACAACTCTTGCTGATGTAAAAGACGAAAAGGCTGATATTGATGTTCTGTAAATTTTTGGGCAAAACGTGCTTGGCCTAAAGGAAAACTTACCACCAATGTAGAGAGGTAATTAGGTTGAGCTTCATTCATTAATTTAGCAGAGTTAAGGGCATGTTGTTTTGATAATTCAGGCCCGCCTAAACCGTTTAAAATCATCACTGAGCTTTTAATACCTGCTTGCTTAATTTTTTTAAGGGCTATTAAAGAACTTTGGTATGTTTCACCTTTTTCAATTAACTTTAAGACGTCATCGTCTCCACTTTCACAGCCCACATAGAGCAAAGACAAGCCTAAAGCTCTTAACTCGGTAAGTTGTTCAACCGTTTTATTAGTTAAGTTTCTAGGTAAACAATAACTTGAAACCCGCGTAACATGTGGCAAGTGTTTTTTTATCAGTTCAAGAATTTCTTTTAACCGTTTGAACGGCAACATTACGGCATCACCGTCGGCTAAAAACACACGTCCAACAGGTAAGCCTGAATGTGAAATTTTTATTAGTTCTTGCTCAATAAGCTCTACTTTTTTCGGTTTGAATTTTTTATTTTCAGCCGTATACATCTCACAAAAGGAACAGTTATTCCAAGAGCAGCCATTAGTGACTTGTAGTATTAAGCTTTTCCATTCGCTTGGTGGGCGAAAAACCGGTTCTATATATTCAAGGGGGTACATACTTTGTCCTATTCACTTTATTCTCTATATACCGTTATCATTTAAAAATGCGGGCCTTGAGTGTACATCTAAGGAAAAATGCCAAGCCCTCATATAAAGCAATCGTTATTCTATTGCATGGGTAACGCCACAGATGTAGTTTGAAACGCAATAAATCGGCATATTAAATAAGATACTATACCTACCAAGAACCTCTATTTTTAAACGCTTTAGCAGGTTCTTTTTCATGCGTTTGATTATAAGCTTTTATCTTTTGATTTTTACTCAGCATGACTTTGAGTTGATAAAAAGTTTCTCTTGCTAATGTAAAACGATCACTGCGCCACCAAACTTTATTATAAAGTTTTTTGACGCCAGCAACAGCATCAGGAGATTGCTGACAAAGTGATACTGCTAACGCTTTTGCAGCAGCCATTGGGTCGGATGATATTTCAGTAATTAAATGATATTCGAGCGCTTGTTTGGCAGAAATTTCTTTTCCTGTCATCGCCAGTAATTTTGCTTGATCAGCAGGCAAGTGTTCTTTTAAAGCCAACGTTCCTCCCATATCAGGAATTAGCCCCCATCTTGCTTCTAAAATGGATAAAGTTGCAGAAGGTTCAACAAAGCGAAAATCACCACCCAAAGCAATTTGTAAGCCACCACCCCAAACTCGTCCATGCAAAACCATGATGACAGGAGCAGGTATTTTACGCCAGCCTGTAGAGACACGTTGTGCTAAATTTGACTGTCCGGGTAACCATTTAAAGAGTAGTTTTAAAATATTGATGGGCGCTTTCATCACCGATTTCACATCTAAGCCACTACAAAAATCTACGCCTTCGCCATGCACAATGATGGCGCGGAGTGTTTTGTCTTTTTGTAATTGCTTAATAATATTATCAAGCTGATAAAACATCACCATATTAATAGCGTTATGCTTCTCTGCACGATTAAGTGCAACATAAGCAATGTTGTTTTCGATAGTTAACAGTACCGTTTTTTCTGACATACACACCTCTGGTTAGACCAGATAAAGTAACCTTGTCGGCATGAGATGTAAATAAAAAATTCTGCCAAGCGCCACTTAAATCAAGCATTATCGGCAACCCCAGAGTTTTATATCACTCGTACCTATATTTAAGCGAAGTTCACTAAATACATCAAAAACATCAGCAGATGCCATGAGTGTCGTTATGCGTAAAATAATAAAAAGTACAAAGGTATTTTTACTCAAAATCCATTTTGATAAAGGCCAAAACTTGTATTACAAATGAATGTCTTACTCAGAGGCAATGACTTGTTATGTTTGAATAGACAATTATGCGTTCAGCTAAATTACACCGCCAGCCTTTAAAATAATTGCGGTTACGGTTAACAAAAAAGCGCCTGAATAGACCATTTTTCCAGAATACGACGCTTTATCCCAATTCATTGCACAATAAATTAATGATATTGGAAAAAATAAAAATACAGACCAACCAAATAAATGCTGTTTATTGCCCAAAGCAACAACAGCAGTGAAAATAGAACCTATAACAAGTAGCATTAAACCAATAGAGCCTGTTAATAATGCCACGACTATAATATTTTGAACCATACTTAATTAGATACCTTTATTTACAATAAAAATGGGGAGATTTAGTTGACTCACAATAAGTAAAACAAAACAGCCCTCTATGCTTAATTCTTAAAATGGCTTGCGATAAAGCTATTGGTAGACAACACCTTTATGCTTTAACCAACCATTTATATGATGTCTATTTGGGTATCGATGCGTCCAATGCACTACACCACCTTTTTTATTCCATTCGATTCACCATAAAAACAAACCATATCACCCTTTGAAATCAAATTAACTTTTGGCGAAAGGTCAATGTTATGTGCAATTAAAATAGTGTTACCTGAGCTGAGTTTAAGAGTAAAATTTTGATAACGTGAACCTTGGTTATCATCATTTAGTATCCTGATAACTTTGCCATGCCCTTTAATTTGAATATTACTTTTTTTAATTTTATAGGCTTCGTTAAGCGATGTAGCGCAAGCAAAAATTGACCACTGCAATAATGTAAAACTAACTAAAATAGATATTAATAGGTTACGCATACAACAAACCTTCCTTAGTTTAATTACACCATTTCACATGGAAAATAATGTTTGACTATAGTCACAGAGTAACACGAGCAATGACCTTGCGTTTAAGTCTGGATGCTTCAGCGACTATGTTAAATGACAACAAAAACATTAACATTTAAATTAAAATTAAAATTAATTTATTCACAGCACGTCACTATGACTGCTAGTCCCCTATTAAGTGGTAAATATTTGTTGGCTAAAGAATTAAGCTGAGTTAAAAAGTCATCTTTTTTTTATACTTTAGATGACTATTTATATACAAAAAATCTATTGATTTTTTAATTCTAGCTTTGATAGGAAAGCGAAAAGAATAGCGAGAGGCCCTACTAACGCCCCCATAAATGCCCAATAATAAGATTGTGTATGACAATATTTAGCAATATAAAAGCAAACAAAGATACTTATGATATTTAAAATTAATAATAAAAACATATTCATCCTTTTTAGATTGAATTATAAACAGAATGACTTATTTGCCTCTCGAGATAAAGTACACATAGCACCTTATACAAAAGCAAATTATTCTGGCCTAAAATAAACAATAAAACGGACAAGTCGTTAAGCCCTGCTAGCAACTTTCGCCAATTTTATTGATGGTTGCACTGACATATATGCCAGTGAATGTTAATAAAGCGACAATAAAAATTATAATTAACGTACTTATTTTCATCAGATGCCTAACGCCAAATAAGCAGATAAATGATATTTAGCTAAGAAGTGTAATACCCTGAGTAGAATATAATCACCTTTTATGAACTCGGTTTAATAACCAATAATTTTTCTTTGATAAAATCGATAAATACCCGATTCTTATTAGGCATATATTTACTTTGCACATACTGCAAGCAAATATCACCATGATAACTACATTGTAAATGCCAATCTTTCAATAGTGGAATGAGTGTTCCCGCTTCAACCCCTTTTTGCGCGGTGTAATCGGGTAAAGAGCCTATACCAAAGCCCTGTTCAATGGCATCTCGACGCATTTCACTGTGGTTAAGTAAATATGAACCGGTTACTTCTACCGTTGTTTTTTGATTTTTATGACTAAATCGCCAACGGTTATCAGTCATGTTTTCGCCTAAGCAAATACAAGGTAAATGTTTTAAATCATCGGGGTGTGATGGCAAAGTATGGTTGGCTAGAAAATCAGGACTCGCACATAACACCTGTTCTACACGTCCAATTTTAACATTTACCAATGCTTCTATTGGGTCGTCACTAATATGAATCAAAAAATCAACACCATCATGAATAGGATCTAAAATACGGTCAGTTACTTTCAAATGTAACTGGATCTCTGGATAGCATTTTAAAAACTCAACAAACAGTGGACGTAATACCTGATTAGCGAGTGATTTTGGCGCCGAGACTCTTAATAATCCACTTACCGTCGATGTGGCAGAACGACTCGCATTAACGGCTTGCTCTGCAGACTCGACCATCTGTTTACAATAATTAAATGTTATTGTTCCTGATTCAGTTAACGCAAGTTGTCGTGTCGTTCGTTGTAATAACTTAATACCCAATGCATCTTCTAACCGACTAATTTGACGGCTAACAGCTGAAGGTGTTACGCCAAGTTTCCTTGCCGCTTTACTAAAATTCCCCTGTTCAACCACCGTAACTAAAATGGCCATATCGGACAATAGCGGTATTAATTTATTTGTGTCCATTAAGCACAAGTCCTTTTACAAATGTGTGTATTGTTTTAAATATCTCATAGATTAACATACTTGCAGATTAATAATTGAGTTGCAACGAGCATACTTAAAGAGTGAGTAATAATTATGGAAGTATTAATAAACACTTATATGGCAGAAATTATAGCGGTGAGCACAATTGCTATTTTTATGGCGATATTACCTGGCGCTGATTTTGTATTGGTAACACGAACGAGTATCTACAATGGCCGCTTGGCAGGTTTATATATGAGTTTAGGTATGTGTTTGTCTGTTTGTATTCATGCAAGTTATTCAATTGCAGGATTAGCGGTAGTGATTGCAAACTCACCATGGTTATTTACAACAATCAAATATTTAGGCGCCGCTTATCTTATTTATATTGCGTGGCAGTTAGTAACAACCGACGCGATTTTAAAGCAAGATAAAAAAAGTCACACGCCTCAAATGACAGCATTAATGGCGGTACGTTTAGGTTTTACTTGTAATATATTAAACCCCAAAACATCTATTTTTTTCTTAAGTATTTTTACGCAGGTAGTATCGGTAGAGACTCCCTTAATAATGCAAATAAGTTATGGGGTGATCATTATGCTGGCACATTTTATCTGGTACAGCGGTGTTGCATTGCTATTATCACACCCAAGTATAATGCCTCGTTTTAATCGACAAAAACAAAAAATTGATAAAGTCGCAGGATGCGTACTGATGATCATAGCTATAAAACTCACCTTAGTAAGTGTGGCTTAAATAAATGAATAAATGAGGCTTAATGATCAAGAGGGTAACGTTGTTGCAGGTACTACAATTTTTCTATGCCTGCTATTTGAAAAATAGCTGGCATAAATGGTTACGCAATGTATTTTTTCCGAAAAAATTTTACGACTATGAGATATTACACGGATAAATTGCCATGATATTTTTTTACCCGGTAACACTTAAATTTCAAGCAAACTAACTATTTTTAGAGATAACTTTTCCATATTCCCGCTATAAACCTTAATATGCTCTTGATATAATTAATATCTGTAAGTTACTTTGAAGTAACTGCAATAATGTTTAAATGTACGTTATTTTTAATATTATGTTGTTTATTTAAACCGTAAAAGCTGTTCGCTAAATAGATAAGAGTATATCTTATGATAATGACCCTCAGACCCTTTATCCTTCTGCTAACGAGTGGCTTTTTGCTCATGTTAGGTTACGGATTAAGCAATATTTTATTACCTGTGCGCATGCAGAACGATGGCGTCAGCATGAACAATATTGGCTTAGTATTATCAATGCTATCTGTGGGTTTTTTGTTGGGTGCATATTATAGCCGTATGCTATTACAGCGAGTTGGACACATAAGAATATTTGCTATGTGTGGCAGTTTAACCTCCGTTGCTATTTTACTTTCTGGCCTCTATCCAGAGCCATTAATGCTTGCTTGTATGAGAATAATAACGGGATTTTGTATTGTCTGTACTAATGCCACACTTGATAGTTGGTTAAGCCATAGCGCCACAGAAAAAAATAGGGGGCGAATACTATCTATTAATCAAATGATGATAATGACCGCACTATTCTCTGGTCAATTTTTACTCAATGTCGCTCCTATTGATGATATTACCCTATTTGTTATCTGTGGCATTCTCTTTAGCTTGTCCATTACCCCTATCGTGATTAGCAAACAAAGAGGTCCACAAATTGAAGACAGCCAATCAATGTCTTTCATGACTGTGTTCAAGTTGTCTCCTTTAGGTGTGGTAAGTTGCTTTTATTGTGGCGTTCTCTATGCGGCTTTAATTAATATGTTGCCTATCTTTGCCAGTAATAATGGTATTACCGGTTTAGACTTATCAATATTTATGGGCACCGCTATCTCTGGTGCTATCGTTTTACAGTTTCCTATTGCCTATTTATCAGATAATTTTGATCGTCGAAAAGTTATGCTATTTATGGTCGCAACGCTCATTGTATTGTCCTTACTTGTGCCATTTCTTATGTCCAAAGATATGTTCAAACTCACTTTATTGGCTGTTGCGCTAATAACAGGATTAGTTGCCTGTCTTTACCCAATGAGTATGTCTGAAACTTTTGATAAAGTATTGAAAGAGCAAATATTGTCTGCAATGAGTTCGTTGTTATTAATCTATGCATTAGGCAGTATTTTAGGACCTTACCTTGCCTCGATGGTCATGGAAAATTTCGGTAATAACGCTTTATTTGGTTTTATGAATATGGTTGCTATAACACTGTTACTCTTTATTAGCCTTCGCATGAAACTAAGAAAAGCATTACCGCTTGATGAACAGGAAAGCTTCGTTATGCAGACACCCAGTGGTGTGGTGTCAGAATTAGATCCTCGGACACAATATGCAGAAGCACAGTTTGAAACAACTCCAGAAGTAGAGGTTGCGATTAGCCTCGCGAGAAAAAACCCGTCTGCTGCTGTTAATATGGTCAAGGCACTTGTACTTAGAGATCCAAAAAATGCTTCAAACTTGGCCGCCGCACTCAGTACTATAGACGCAATAGACATTAGTAAATTATATGCGGCAATAACTTCAGCAGCGCCACAAATGAGTATCCATATCGCTGAAGCTTTAACAAATGCTTCGCCTGAACAAGCCGAGCAGCTGGTTGATTGGATCACCTCTGAATACCCAGACCAATTTACTAATATTGTTGTTGCGATTGCTAATAACATGCCTGATGACGGTATTAATGTGATGGAACAGGCTGCTGAAAATATGGCCGAAGACTACCCAAGTGAACTACTAGAAATGACTAAAGAATATATGACAAATCTATCAGAGTCTTTAGATGCCATGCGCCCCATTGATAGAATAGCCGCGGTTTCAGAAAACACAGCAACTGAGCTTTATAATCGCTTAACCGATGTTGCTCCTGACCAATCAGCAGAACTTGCCTTTACGGTATCTGATTCACTCCCTGAATCCTCAGGTAATGTGGCTGAGGCCTATGTTCAAAACTTAATAGACAGTGAGCAAGTTGTTACAGCAGATACCATAGACAATATTGAGTATGCCGCCAATAACTATATTAATCACATTGTTGAAAGTATCCCTGAACATGCCGTAGAGATTGCCAGTACCTTTGTAGATTCTTTCCCTGAAATTGCCTCAGATATGCTTGAGATATTGCAAGATTCTGACGATATTAAAGACAGCGAGTTAACCACTTCTATTGATAGAAAACCGTTATAGCGTTTTGCAAAAGCACAATAAACCTTAAGGCATCGTCTGATAAGTTTGACGATACCTTTAAGGTTTATCTGTGTAACGAGTAATCGTTGTTGAAAAATAAGCACTAACTCATGCTGTAAGATTTATTAATATTGAAACTGATTACTATTGAAAAATTATATGATATGGACTCGATATTAATAACTGCGAGTTGAGTTAAACAAATATAGATGTGAAACAGGTACCTTTCGAGCGAGTAAGATAAAACTTAAGCTATGTTAACTCTTTAACTAACCAATTGATGGCTTGATCTCGGGCTAACTCTAACCCCGAAAAAAGCTTGGTGTTGAGATTGTCTAACGCGCGTATCTGTTCAATACTATCGCTATCAGATATACCTGCGTTGCTGTAATTTAAAATAGCTACCGCTTGAATCATTGGCAAAGAACCAAGGGTCAACTTAGCTTCAAAACTATATTTATAATCATTAATTTTATTCATTAATATACCGATTTTATGTTTAAAGTTTTGTTCGATATAGATATCAAACTCTTCCACCATCTCAATGCTGACCAGGGTATTTTCATCTATAATTAATTCGACTATATCTTTGCTTAGCGGATTAACTTCAGCAAAACTTAAACGTTGACCCATTATATATTCCTTTATTATTTTTATTTTAAGTATACTTTTGTACATTTAGACAATAGTGTATTCGTCAACAAAATACTAGTTATTTACAAAGAATTCAAATAATTACATCCAGCCAAAACATAACCTCATCGCATTTAAATGCATCAGCACTATACAATTTGTAGGTTCATACTTGATATCAAGTGTAATCAATGGAGCAGAAGTTAAAGAGATAAAATAAACAATTAACTCAAATTGAGACGATGGCTTGATGATTGTTATCAAACGATATACCGTAGATAACACGATAAATTTCCTCAAATATCTATACAATAAACTTTGGACAGAAATAACACTTAAGTTAGGTGACTCAGCTTTACAACTATTTTAGTAACATCTTTGATAAATATGCATGTTACCTGACTTAAATGATCAACTTAATTAACGCTATTCAAAATAAATAAAATGGAAAGCACTAACATGAATAATTATTTTCAAGGTAAAACTGTCGTCATTACGGGTGCTTCAGCAGGTGTCGGTGCAGAAACCGCCCGTGCATTTGCAAAAATGAAGGCCAATCTAGTTTTATTAGCAAGAGGACAACAAGCACTCGACGAGATAAGCAAAGAGCTTTCTGTTGAAACTTCAGTGTTAACGATTGCGATGGATGTCGCTGACGCTTCAGCGTATAAAAAGATGCTAGTAAGTGCGCAGGAAAAGTTTGGTGGTATTCATTACCTTATTAATAATGCGGGCTATCATAAGCGCGGAAATGTTGAAAATAACGCCGCTGAGCAATTAGCCAAAATGGTTGATGTGAATTTACGTGCTCCCATCGAGCTCACCACATTAATTTTACCTTATATTAGAGCAAGTATTGCAGCGGGAGGTTCTGGTGGCATAGTTAATGTGGGTTCTTTAGCAGGTCGAACCCCCTTACAAGGTGCTGCAACCTATTCTGCAACAAAGTCTGGACTACGTGCTTTTAGTTACGCTCTCGCTGATGAATTAAGAGGCTCGGGTATTAGTATTGGCTTAGTTTCTCCTGGACCAATCAATACCGGTTTTATTATGTCTGAAATTGATGAAGTAGAAGACATAGTATTCTCTCAACCAATGAGCAGCCCTCAACAAGTCACTGATGCAATAATTAGCGTGGCTAAAGGTGAGCAAGTCGAGATTTCATTACCTCGTTCAAGCGGTTGGTTAACTACTGTTTCTTATCTTTTTCCTGCACTAAGACGTTTTCTCAGACCCGCACTTTATGAAAAAGGGCGAAAAGCAAAAGAACGTTACGTAAACAAAACACAATAAAGGCGAGTACATTCACAGCATATCCGTATATAATATGCTTATAACTGTTTAGTAAAAAAGAATCTCATGACGCTAGAAAACGAACAACTCAATAATCCCTTGCACGGGCTTAAATTAGATACACTATTAAATGAAGTGTTTGATCATTATGGTTGGGAAATTCTAGCGGAATATACCAATATTAATTGTTTTAAAAACAAACCTAGCCTTGAATCTAGTTTAAAGTTTTTACGTAAAACCGAATGGGCTCGTGAAAAGATGGAACGTTTTTATTTATACCAATTTAAAAACTTACCAAAAGCCGATGATGAACAATATGAAATCCCGCCTCGTCTTCGGGTAATACCTGCACGCCAAAAACCTAAAGAACCAGCGGTATTAATTTTAGGACAAGCACCTATTCCGACAATCAGATCGTCAAATTTTTCTGATAAAAAACCTTCATCACACGCTCGAGATAGTAGAAATAATAGCAGTAAGGCTAGCTATAAAGATAAAAATGAACCGGGTTTTGCTCGTCGTACAGAAAAGCCTGATCGCTCGAAACAAACAAGTGCACCCTCAAACCCTTACTCAGAATCTCCTAAGTAACATCCGTATAATGACAGATTAACCAAACGGTTAATCTGTCAACATATCAATAAATTTCAAACTAAAATTGTAAATATCTCCTGGCCAACGCGCTGACAAGTAATTTCTATCTTTAACAATAAAGCCGCGTGACAAGTGCTGTAAATTATCCCGAGCTAATGGCAAACTTCCTGCCATAAACTGTGACTGACAAGCAAGTGCTGCTATTAATTCATCTTCCGTGGTTGTTTCTGGGTACGTAAGATAATAATCATTCAACCAAAGTCGAGTTAGGTGGTAAGCCGTAAGCTCTTGGCGCTTTAATAAGCCAGTGCATTGATAATCATAAATTACCGACTTTTGACTTTTGGGATCAATACTTCTCGCTGGAATTAAGACCCCATGACAAACCGCCGCTACTGGTTTATTTTCATTGAAAAAACCAACAACAAGCTTTTGTAAAATGTCTGATTCTAAATATTCTCTTACCCCCTTGTCATGTCCTCCCGGTAATAGTAATCCATCAAAATCGTCTACTTTTACATCGGTATATTTTAAAGGCGTAGTAAATTCAACTGAACTTTCCATTTGACGATAAGCATTTACTGCGTCTTGGCGAGCCTTCAATACGGGTTTGAGTAAACCCAAACTTTTCCCTGTTAACATTATTTCATCCGCAATGGCCATATGACCATCTGGGGTAATAAACGTTATTTCAAATTGCTGCTCTTTTAGCAATAACCAAGGAATAGCGACTTCTGATGGGTCGCAGCCATAACGAGGTAAAGGGATCAGTACTTTTTTATGTTTCATTTATGTTCACCCTAGGTAATGTGTTTATTTGCGCTTTCTTGTTGCAAAAAATCTGACCATTGTTCTTCATAGGCAAACATTTGCTGATGTTTCTTAGTCGCTAAATGCATCAATTTGTCTCGTTCTGTTGCAAAGGCTCCTGTTCGGCAAGCTTGACAAGTTTTGTGCTCAGGCACTCTGCTTTGTCGATTATAAGTAATATAGTCATCACTCTTATTATCAAAAATCGTTTTACAGTTTTCTAAAGACTCAAGGCTGTATATATACGTTGTGCCTTGGGTTGATTTTACATGTTTATCTCTGTTTACATTTCTGACTTTATAATCTGGAAACTTACTAATATCAAAATAAAATCGACCTATATAATTAATATCAGTGTTGCGTATCAACGATTTTTCAATATTCCATTGCAAATAAGGTTTTACATTTTTTGAAGTGATAAACGCGAGTTTTACACCATTATCATCGAGAAAATATTGAAAGCAGTTCAACAGATATTTTCGAAGTAAAGCGCGATTTAAGGTGTTAACACTGTAGGTTTGGCAGTAAGTTTTAAAAGCTTGCTCAGAAGAAAAAGCAGGTAATAATGGAAATTGAAATATGACTAAATCAAATGATTTTTTAACTAACTTACCCCAAGTTTTTTTATCAGTTACGTCGAAATCAGTGATTACTTGGCAATTGTCTTGCTGTAATTGCTGATAATAATCATCACCGTACTTTTCTTGTAAACAAGCCATGCTGTCATAAATAGTTGCTGTGAGTTGTTGCGGTTGATGATTTTTTAGTAAGGATGCTGAAAAAGATAAGTCGCCATCTCCAACCGTTAAAACACGCCATTTAGGATCAATATACATAATAAGATTTATAGAGTTACAAAGTGAGTATTGTACATTAATATGCTAGTTTTGTACTTTGCTAACCGCTCGTTGCCATTGCGCGTAAAGCCTATTTCTTTGTTCATCACTAATTTCGGGGCTAAAACTTTTTTCACAACGCCACAACATTGATAATTCATCCATAGAAGAGAAGGTTCCTGCTTGTAATCCCGCTAAGTATGCAACCCCTAAAGCTGTTGTTTCAACAATTTCAGGCCGCTTAACTGTTATTGATAACATGTCACTGACAAAATTAAGCAGCCAGCTATTTTCAGTCATCCCACCATCAACTTTTAACAAGGAGAGCCGTAAACCATCTTTTTCCATGGCGATTTGTAAGTCTTTGCTTTGAAAGGCGACTGACTGTAAGGCTGCACTAATTATTTCATTTCGGCCTGAGTCTCGGCTCAAGCCTGAAATAGTCGCACGAGCATTAGGGTCCCAGTATGGTGCACCTAAGCCTGTAAATGCGGGCACAATAAACACACCATGCTCAACAGTAGTTTTTTTAGCAATATCTTCACTGTCGCAGGCCTTATCGATAATCTGTAGTTCGTCTCTTAACCATTGAATCGTTGCTCCCGCCATAAAAATACTGCCTTCAATCGCATAACTCACTTTTCCATTTAAACGATAAGCAATAGTAGTCAGTAATCGGTTAGTTGACTTTAAAGCCTTACTGCCGGTATTTAGCATTAAAAATGCCCCTGTTCCATAAGTACACTTAGCCATACCTTCTTCAAAACAAGCTTGACCAAATAAAGCGGCCTGTTGATCTCCTGCCATCGCTAAAATAGGTATTTCTCCATTAAATAGGGATGATTGCGTAACGCCAAATTCATCAGCACAGTCCATCACCTCAGGTAACATATTTTTTGGAATTGAAAACAAGTTTAATAACTCGTCATCCCAGCATTGCTGATGGATATTAAATAATAACGTTCTTGAGGCATTGGTTGCATCGGTTTTATGTGACTTCTGCCCTGTTAAGTGCCACAGTAAAAATGTGTCAACCGTACCAAAAAGTAAGTGCCCCGCTTCAGCTTTTGCTCTTGCACCTTGAACATGGGTTAATATCCAATTAATTTTACTGGCAGAGAAATAAGCATCTAAAATTAAACCGGTTTTATCAATAACTTTTTTTCTAATTTGTACGCAATCAATTGAATCACAAAAATCGCTGGTTCTTCTGTCTTGCCATACTATGGCATTATAAATAACGTTACCGGTATACTTATCCCAAACGAGTGTCGTTTCACGCTGGTTGGTAATGCCAATACCGATGATATCACTAGCACTCAACTGGTTTTCAGCAAGCAGTTTTTGGCAGGTACGTAATACCGTTTGTAAAATATCGTTAGGTTGATGCTCTACCCAGCCATCTTGAGGAAAGTATTGCGGAAACTCTTCTTGGGCACTTGCGTAGCGTTCCCCTTGGGTGGTGAACAAAATAGCCCGTGAACTTGTTGTACCTTGGTCTATTGATAAAAGATACTTTGGCATAGATGAAGCAATCTCCAGTGACTGAATAAAGTTAACTAGATTATGCCACAACTTGATTACAGAGCAATTATAAAGGTTTTCTCGCCACCACTTGTGCTATCGCTTGGTTATAATTACCCGTATCTGAAACTGTTGCCCCTTAAACATATTGATAAAAGATACTTTGCGATAAAACAAAGCAGTCTCCACTGACTGAATAAAGTTAACTAGATTATGCCACAACTTGATTACAGAGCAATTATAAAGGTTTTCTCGCCACCACTTGTGCTATCGCTTGGTTATAATTACCCGTATCTGAAACTGTTGCCCCTTCAAAATAGTGAATAATTTTCCAATCGGAAAAATGCTCAGCTAACTCCCCTACTTTTAATAAAAAATTAGGATTTTTGGGGCGACCCAGTTCAGCCTGACCTAAGGTGAAGGTTTCATAAATAACGAGACCATTAGGGATTACTGCCGCTTTAATCTGCTCTATAAGTGGTCGGTGTAAGTAACGAAAAACCATTACCGCACGATAGCTTTTCTCTGCTAGTGGCTGAGAAAACGCTTGCTCAAAGTCAACGCGCCAAAAAGTGGCTAAAGTCGATTGATATTTATCTGCATCACGACTTATTGTTTGCTTAACATATCCTAATGACTCCTCGTTAATATCTGCAAAAGTCACTATTAAATTTTTTTCCAGACAAAACAAACCATTCCTGCCATTACCACACGCAAGATCTAAGATAGGTAATGGGCTTATCTGATCTTTGAGTTCGGGTAAATATTGGTTTAATAATAATGAGTGCATCAGTAGCTCTATTAGATGATAAACAATAAAAAAGGCTACAAATTAATTTGTAGCCTTTTATTTATTCAATACTAGATGTTTTATAAGTATTGTTAATGCTTCTTAATCGCCAAATGGCTTAGTTGTTTAACAACTTAAAACTGAGATGCTGGGGCTGTTATTACTTTACGGGTAATTTCAGCATCAACTTTTAGTGCTTCAACAAAGCTTTGGTAAGCTGATTGTGCAAGTTGCTGAGTTTGTTGCTGAGCCATTCTCGGATCAACCGCTTTTTCAACATCACTGGTTATAACTGCTTGAACTTCCAGTAAGGCTAAATCACCATTGTTTAATGTAACCGTTGTTGCTGAGATCATACCTTCACTTGGATGAGGTAATTTAAAAGCTTCTCGACTTAAGTTAGGTGCAATATCACCACCTGAGCGAGCAACATCAGTTTTTTCAACAAATACGGCGTTAACCGCTGCGAGTTGTTCTACAATATTATTACCGGCTTTAAATGAAACAAGTAAAGAATCTGCTGTTGTTAACGCTTTCTCAGTCGCTTTCTCAGCAATCAAAGTTTCACGAATTTGTGCAGTAACTTCACTAAGTGGTTTAACTTCTGCTGGTTGATACTCTTCTAAACGAATAACAATCGCTAAGGTATCACTCACTTCAATAATATCTGAATTCAAGTTCTCTTGAAGTACTAAGTCAGAGAAAGCAGCCTCTATCACTTTAGAATTATTAAACGGTGCCACGTTACCAAACTTACTTAACCAATCGGTCGAAATCACTTTTACATCAATAGCGTTAGCTGCATCGTATAAGCTATCAGGGTATTCAAAACTTAAACGTGCCATCTCTTGTTGTAATTCAAAAAACTTATCTTGTGCTTTTGATTCACTTACTTTTAGCTGAAGCTCTTCTTTTACATCAACAAAAGCTTGAACTTTCTCAGCTTTTAAATCAGTTAGTTTGATTATATGAAAACCAAATTCACTTTCAACAATGCCACTAACACTATTAATATCAGTTAAAGCAAAGGCACCTTCGTCGAACCCATCGCCCATAGCGCCGCGTTCGATCCAATCTAAATCACCACCGTTTTCACCGCTGAAAGTATCATCTGAACTTTCTTTAGCTAAAGTAGCAAAATCTTCACCGGCATTAATACGCGCTAACAAAGCTTCGGCCGTTACTTTAGCCACAACTTCGTCGTCACCAAATTCAACAAGAATATGGGCAACACGGCGCTGTTCGTCTTCACGGTAGCTAGCAATATTTTCTTGATAATACGTTTTAACGTCATCATCATTTACTTCAATTGTTTTTGCTATGTCATTAACATCAAGCGCAATGTAATTGAGCTTAACTTTTTCTTGGTTTTCAAAACGGGCTTGATTCGCTAAATAATATTGATTGATTTCGTCATCACTTAATTCAATACCTGTTTTAAATTGTTCAGCATTGATGGTTGCGAAGCGAACGTTGCGCTTTTGATTTTGTAAGGCATTCATCAGGTTTTCTTGGTACGGCAAGTTAAACTCACTTGCGACTAATCCTTGTGTTAATTGACGTCGAGTCATTTCAACACGTAAGTAGTCACGAAAGTCTGATGATTGATAAAAACCCGCTTGGTTTATCATCGCTAAATAACGGTTGTTGTCAAAAACACCCTCAATTTGAAATTCAGTCATTGTGCGAATTGTTGTCTTGATACGCTCGTCAGATACGCGAATAGACATATTAACCGTACTTTGATCAATCAATTTTTCATTGATTAAATTATCTAAAATACCGTTGCGGAAATTCGCCATGTAATTTTCATCGGCTGACAAAGTATCAAACATATCGCCAAATTGCTGTGCCATACGATTACGTTGTGCCTGATAGGATTTATTAAAGTCATCTTGCGATATTTTTTCACCGTTAACATCAGCAACCGATGTGTCTACTGAGTTGGTATAAGTACCAATTCCGGCTAAAGCAAAAGTTAAAATAACTAAACCTAGGATTGATTTTGCGATCCATCCTTGTGAACCTTCTCGAATATTTTCTAACATCTTTTTCTCTATTTATTACGACAGATATTTCTTGTTCAGGATTCTATCAGAAGCATCACTGAGCTTGAAGTAGCAGACGAAGATTTAATTATGTTTAGTGATATAAATGAAGCTGTTTATTGAAAATCTAAAATAAAAAAAGCCTTCGTTTAAAAAGGCTTTTCTAAATTATCTACAAAATTTAAGTAGATAATTATGGATTAACTGAATCTTTTAATGCTTTACCAGCTTTAAACGCTGGAATTTTAGCTGCAGCAATTTGAATAGTTGCACCCGTTTGTGGGTTGCGGCCAGTGCGAGCTGCACGGTCACGTACTGAGAAAGTACCAAAACCAACTAGAGCTACTTGCTCACCATCTTTTAATTCGTCTGTAACAGCTTCAATAAATGAATCTAACGCACGACCAGCAGCAGCTTTAGAGATGTCTGCACCAGCAGCGATTTTTTCTATTAGTTGAGATTTGTTCACAAGTATTCCCCTTCAATTGTTATTATTCAATGCCATCATTTGTTTTAGCGTCCTGCGGAAGCATTTTGTATTTAGCTTCTTTTGAACATCAAGCACTGTGTTTAAGAAAATAAAATTATTATTTATTTTTATCTTAGCTAAACCCCATATATACATAGGGGTATAGCGTTATCAGCGACATTAACTTACCATAGTTTCAGCGTTTGAAAAGCAAAAATCACTGTTTTTTGTTATTTAATTGCAATTTATTCTTTAATTTACTAAAAAAACAGCAATTTTCTAGGTTAGTCACCTAATTTGAATTTTTCTACCTGATGCTCTAAGGCAATATCGAGCACCTCTTCTATCCATTTTACCGGATGGATAACCAAATCACCTTTGACATTGTCAGGAATTTCTTCCAAATCACGTTCATTATCTTTTGGAATAATGACTGTTTTAATACCACCACGATGAGCTGCCAATAACTTTTCTTTTAAACCCCCAATAGGAAGTACTTCACCACGAAGGGTAATTTCACCCGTCATAGCAACATCAGCTCTGACAGGATTACCTGTTAGGCTAGAAACTAATGCCGTGCACATACCAACACCCGCACTGGGTCCATCTTTTGGTGTAGCACCTTCAGGAACATGTACGTGAATATCACGTTTTTCATGAAAGTCGGCGTTAATGCGAAATTTATCCGCTCGACTTCGCACAACAGTCATCGCCGCTTGTATAGACTCCTGCATAACGTCACCTAACGAGCCCGTGTAAGTCAATTTGCCTTTGCCAGGTACAGAAGCTGTTTCTATGGTCAATAACTCACCACCTACTGATGTCCACGCTAGACCAGTCACTTGACCAATTCTATTTTCACTATCAGCTTTACCATAATCAAAACGTTGTACACCCAAGAATTCAGATAAGTTATCTTGATTGATGGTAACTTTCTTAATGGCTTTATCTAATAAAATAGCCTTCACTGCTTTACGGCATAGTTTTGATATTTCACGTTCTAAGCCACGTACACCGGCTTCTCGGGTGTAGTAGCGAATAATACCCATAATGGCACTGTCTTCAATTGAAATTTCTTTCTCTTTTAAACCATTACGACCAATTTGCTTATCAAGTAAGTGATTTTTAGCAATATTAAGCTTTTCATCTTCGGTATAACCCGATAAACGAATAACTTCCATACGATCAAGTAAAGGCCCTGGAATATCCATACTATTCGATGTTGCTACAAACATCACATCCGATAAGTCGTAATCTACTTCAAGGTAATGGTCGTTAAACGTCGTATTTTGTTCTGGGTCAAGCACCTCTAATAACGCAGAAGCGGGATCGCCTCGCATATCAGACGCCATTTTATCTATTTCATCTAATAAAAATAGTGGGTTCTTCACCCCTACTTTGGCAATTTTTTGAATTAACTTACCGGGTAAAGAACCAATATACGTGCGTCGGTGGCCACGTATTTCAGCTTCATCACGAACACCACCTAATGCCATACGCACATATTTACGTCCAGTAGATTTAGCAATCGATTGTCCTAAAGACGTCTTACCTACTCCTGGAGGGCCAACTAAACAAAGAATAGGTCCTTTTAATTGGCTAACGCGTTGTTGTACTGCTAGGTATTCTAAAATGCGTTCTTTGACTTTATCTAAACCGTAATGATCTTTGTCCAAAATGTCTTGTGCTAGTTTCAAGTTACGCTTTAGTTTGCTGCGCTTCTTCCAAGGGACACTAATCATCCAGTCGATATAAGAACGAACAACGGTTGCTTCTGCTGACATCGGCGACATCATTTTTAACTTACGTACTTCAGCTAAAGTCTTTTCTTTTGCTTCTTCAGGCATTTGAGCGTCTTCAATTTGCTTTTCAAGCTGCTCAACTTCATTTGTTCCTTCTTCGTCATCACCTAATTCTTTCTGAATAGCCTTCATTTGCTCATTCAAATAGTATTCGCGCTGACTTTTCTCCATTTGCTTTTTAACACGGGTGCGAATTTTCTTTTCAACTTGTAGTAAGTCAATCTCGCCTTCCATCAGTGCCATTAAGTATTCTAAACGTTGAGCAACATTCTCAATTTCTAGCACTTTTTGTTTTTCAGCTAACTTTAATGGCATATGTGCAGCCATGGTGTCAGCTAATTGTTCAGCATCGTCAATACCTGAAACTGACGTTAATACTTCAGGTGGTATTTTTTTATTGAGTTTTACGTAACCTTCAAACTGAGAAATAGCGGAGCGAACCAATACTTCACAATCGTCTTCGTTAACAGTTTCTACGTCGAGAAACTCAATATTGGCAGTGAAGTATTCTTGTGTTTCAACAAAGTCAGTGATGCGAGCTCTACGTGCCCCTTCAACTAATACTTTTACTGTGCCGTCAGGTAGCTTTAACATTTGCAAAATAGTAGCGATAGTGCCCGCTCTATAAACATCATCTGCGGTTGGGTCGTCAACTGCCGCGTCTTTTTGGGCAACAAGAAAAACCTGCTTGTCATTTTCCATCGCGATATCTAAACAGCGAATAGATTTTTCGCGACCTACAAATAATGGGATCACCATTTGGGGATAAACAACAACGTCGCGCAAGGCTAAAACAGGAATTTCATTGATACCAGATAACTCTTCGGTCATAGGTTACTCTCTCGAAAATCAGTAGGGAAAAAATTGTAGTTAAAAAGTATATGGGGATTTTAGTAAAGCTTTCAACGGATAGACAAAAAAAAAGAGCTAAATGACCAATGTCACATAACTCTTTTTATCGAAACACCTAAAAAATTAGCAATGAACGGCTATTCGCTCGCTATTTTTTCCTGCGGGGTATCATAAATAATAATAGGTTTTGACTCGCCTCTTATTACCGTTTCATCAACAACAACTTTTACAGCGTCGTCCATTGATGGTAATTCATACATCGTATCAAGTAAGACACTTTCAACGATTGAACGTAAACCACGTGCACCTGTTTTACGAACCATTGCTTTGTGAGCAATAGCAATAAGGGCATCTTCTCTAAATTCGAGTTCAACATTTTCCATGTCAAATAAAGCGCCAAACTGCTTAGTTAACGCATTTTTAGGCTCTTGCAATATCTGAATTAATGCATCTTCATCAAGTTCTGTTAACGTAGCAACAACAGGTAAGCGACCAATAAATTCTGGAATTAGACCATATTTGATAAGATCTTCAGGCTCGACATCTTGTAAATGTTGCGTAAGTGTTTTTTTGCTGTCTTTGCCACGAACTTCTGCGCCAAAACCAATACCAGCACCTGTATGAGAGCGTTGCTCAACGACTTTATCTAAACCGGCAAAAGCACCGCCACAGATAAATAAGATTTTTGAGGTATCAACCTGCAAAAACTCTTGCTGAGGATGTTTACGCCCACCTTGTGGTGGCACTGAAGCAATGGTACCTTCAATCAATTTCAACAATGCTTGTTGAACACCTTCGCCTGAAACATCGCGAGTGATTGATGGATTATCAGATTTACGCGAAATTTTATCAATTTCATCAATGTAAACAATACCACGCTGTGCTTTTTCTACGTCGTAGTCACATTTTTGTAAAAGCTTTTGAATGATGTTTTCAACATCTTCACCAACATAACCTGCTTCAGTTAATGTTGTTGCGTCTGCCATTGTAAATGGCACATCGAGTAAACGTGCTAAGGTTTCAGCAAGTAATGTTTTACCACTCCCTGTTGGACCAATCAGTAAAATGTTACTTTTACTTAGTTCAATACCATTATGAGAATCACCATTGCGTAAACGTTTATAATGGTTATAAACCGCTACTGATAATACTTTCTTTGCGTGATCTTGACCAATAACGTAGTCGTCTAAACTTTCACGAATTTCTATAGGCGTTGGTAAGCTTTCTTTTTCTTCTTTCGGGGAAATTTCTTTTATTTCTTCACGAATAATATCGTTGCACAGTTCAACACACTCGTCACAAACAAACACTGATGGACCAGCAATAAGTTTACGAACCTCGTGTTGGCTCTTGCCACAAAACGAACAATACAAAAGCTTGCCGTTATCACCGTCACCATTTTTAATATCGGTCATACGGAACCTCTAATTCTTTTAATTGCTAATACAGATACTGTTAAGTATTTCATAATTTATCTAGATCACAAAGCTGTGAAATTATTTATCTAATCTTTCTGATAATATGGAGTCAACTATTCCATATTCAACCGCACTTTCTGCACTTAAGAAATTATCACGGTCTGTGTCATGAGCAACTTTTTCTAACGACTGGCCAGTATGCTCTGCCATTAGGGTGTTTAATTTATTTTTAATGTAAAGAATTTCTTTTGCATGAATTTCGAAATCAGAGGCTTGACCTTGGAAACCACCCAATGGCTGATGAATCATCACACGAGCATTAGGTAGGCAATAACGTTTACCTTTTTCGCCACCTGATAATAAAAATGCCCCCATACTTGCCGCTTGACCAATACACACAGTACTGATGTTAGGTTTGATAAACTTCATTGTATCGTAAATAGCCATACCTGCAGTTACTGAGCCGCCGGGAGAGTTAATATATAAATATATATCTTTGTCTGGACTTTCAGACTCAAGAAACAATAATTGAGCAACAATTAAATTTGCCATGTGATCTTCAACTTGACCACATAAGAAAATAACACGCTCTTTTAAAAGTCTTGAATAAATATCGAACGAGCGCTCACCCTTAGGTGTTTGCTCAATAACCATTGGCACTAAAGCACTATCGATAGTGCTGGTGATTTTCTGAGAATTATTGTGAGAAGTAAACAACTAAAATTTCCTTTCTATATAAAAAATGGCTCGTATGTCCCCATACCAGCCATTTAAGCGATTGCTTGACATAATGTCAATCGAAAAGGTCACCCAATTTAAATTTGTTTCAATAAAATGCTACAAATTTAGTCAATCGGTACATACCAAGCCTATTAAGTTTCTTTGCTCTGTGACAAAAACCTTAGGAGCCTCAGTATTATTTACCTTCTGGGTTCATAATATCTTTGAAGCTAGCTTTTTTATTGTTAACTTTTGCACTTTCAAGTAACAACTCAACAGCTTGCTCTTCTAATGCAACATTTTGCATTTGTTGATTAAGCTCTTTGTTTGTTGCGTAGTACTCAATAACTTCTTTTGGATCTTCGTAAGCTGATGCTGCAGATGCAATTAATTCGTTAACTTTGTTCTCGTCAACTTTCAATTGATTAATCTTGATCACTTCACCGAGTAATAAGCCAACTTTAACACGACGTTTAGCTTGCTCTTCGAACATGTCAGCTGGAAGCTCTGGCATGTTGTTAGGGTCCATTTGACCCGCAAAACGTTGCATAGCTTGCTTACGTAAAACATCAATTTCTTGAGCAATTAATGCTTTAGGAATTTCTACTTCGTTAGCTTCTAATAAGCCTTCAATAACTTGCTCTTTAACCTTGGCTTTTACGGCTTGAGTTAACTCACGCGTCATATTAGTGCTGACTTCCGTACGTAGTGCTTCAACACCACCGGCTTCAACACCAAACAATTTAGCAAAATCTTCATCAACTGTCGGTAAGACTGGACCTTCAGTGCTATGAAGAACGATATCAAACTCTGCTTCTTTACCCTTAAGGTTTTCAGCATGGTAATCATCAGGGAAAGTGACTTTAATTGTTTTTTCATCGCCAGCTTTCATGCCAGTAATTTCTTTTTCAAAACCTGGGATCATGCGACCAGCGCCTAATTCAAGTTCGAAACCTTTAGCTTCACCACCTTCAAAAATGTCACCGTCAACACGACCAGTAAAGTCTAAAACAAGTTTATCGCCCGTCTTAGTTTTACGCTTATTTTCTTTCCACGTTTTGTGTTGATTTTGTAATGTAATGAACATTTCATCTAAATCAGCATCAGTAACTTCAACATCAGGACGCTCAACGTTAATGGAGTCTAAGCCCGTTAAAGTAACTTCTGGATAAATTTCAAAAGTCGCTTCAAATTCTAACGCTTTGCCATCTTCATTGCTTTTAGCAACAAAACTTGGACGGCCGGCAGGATTCATTTTTTCTGCAACGATTGCATCAACAAAGTTACGTTGCATTAATTCACCAGCAACTTCTTGACGAACTGATTGACCGTAACGCTTTTGGATAACAGTCGCAGGTACTTTACCTGGACGGAAACCATTAATTCGTTGGGTTTTTGATATATGACGAAGACGGTTTTTTACTTCTACATCTACTGATTCTGCAGGAACAGAAATAGTTAACTTACGTTCCAAACCTTGTGTAGTCTCTACTGAAACTTGCATTTTAATACCTCAAAACTTAGCGTTTTAGTAACGCTTTCAATAACACAACTACTTCACAGCTTAATATAGCCAAAGAGTGTGACGTTTGTAGCCCTATAACCAACGCTACAGAAGCCCGAAAAATCCAAGCAAACAACCTAGATTTTAAAATAATGACGCGAAATTATAGCGATGCTTGATATAAGAGTCGACCCCTTAATCGCGTTATTTTTGACTTATTTTTAAAATCAGTGAAAAAAACAGAAAAAAATAGACTGTAATGACTTTATTTAAGATCAATAATTATGGTTATACGAAAAATTCAAAAAGATATTTATTTATAATGAAGTATTTAGAAGAAGAATTATTGAAGTTAATATTTTATAAAATAAGAAGTGGTCGGTGATGCAAGATTCGAACTTGCGACCCCTTGGACCCAAACCAAGTGCGCTACCAAGCTGCGCTAATCACCGACATTTATTCTATTTCATTACAATATCTAACATCATTTCTTTAGAAGAAATGGGGTGGCTAAAGGGACTTGAACCCTCGACAACCGGAATCACAATCCGGGGCTCTACCAACTGAGCTATAGCCACCATTGTAAAATATTGTTTGGTACGCCCTGCAGGATTCGAACCTGCGACCCACGCCTTAGAAGGGCGTTGCTCTATCCAGCTGAGCTAAGGGCGCACATTACCTACAGGCCAAATTTTTAGTTATTAACATAATTAAAAAAGTGGTCGGTGATGCAAGATTCGAACTTGCGACCCCTTGGACCCAAACCAAGTGCGCTACCAAGCTGCGCTAATCACCGATATGTACTACGTTAAGAAGAACTAAAAATACGTCCCTTTCAACGGATGCGGATATTACCTAGTTGCCTGAGCCCCGTCAAACCTTTTTTATAAAAAAATAACCGTTTGCTTACTTTTAAAGCAAGACGCTTGATAATCGCCATTTATTGGCTAAATATATAGCAGTCCCGCTATGATGGATAAATTAAGCTTCTCATATAGGGTTAATAGTACTTTTCCTTATTTAATTTCCTGATTTAACCGTAAATCATTTAATAATGTACATTTATAAGAACAGTAACTATAACAGTCCTTCTTTTTATGCGAAAATAAACTTGTTTTTCATCATTTAACTAATTGAATCGAAACTATCATGACAGCAACTCTTATAGACGGTAAATACATTGCTCAGCAGCTTAGGCTCTCAGTGAAAGAAAAAGTAGCACTACGCATTAAAAATGGCTTACGACCTCCCGGATTAGCAGTCATATTAGTTGGCTCTGATCCCGCCTCTCAAGTTTATGTAGGGAGCAAGCGTAAAGCATGTGAAGAAGTCGGTTTCCTTTCTCGCTCTTATGATCTTGAACCCACAACGACTCAAGCCGAATTATTTACCTTAATTGATGAATTAAATAATGACAAAAACATTGATGGTATTCTAGTTCAGCTTCCTTTACCCAAAGGTCTAGATGCTAATTTGATTATCGAACATATTAACCCTTTAAAAGATGTAGACGGCTTCCATCCGTTCAACGTCGGTAAACTAGCGCTACGTCAGCCAGGATTACGCCCCTGCACGCCTAAAGGTATCATTAAACTGATAGAAACTACCGGAATAGACCCTCACGGTCTAGAAGCGGTAATAGTGGGTGCATCAAACATTGTGGGTCGCCCGATGACACTCGAGTTATTACTCGCTGGTTGTACCGTAACCACCACGCATAGATTTACCAAAAATCTTGAAGACAAAATACGTAACGCTGATTTATTAGTGGTTGCTGTAGGAAAACCTGAGTTCATACCTGGTGAATGGATTAAAACAGGCGCTATTGTCATTGATGTGGGGATTAACCGCTTAGAAAACGGTAAACTCGTTGGTGATGTAGGTTTTGATATAGCTAAAACGAAAGCAGCTCATATTACGCCCGTACCTGGCGGTGTAGGTCCAATGACAGTAGCAAGTTTAATCGAGAACACTTTGATAGCTTGTGAAGAATTTCACTAAATTTTAAGCCGCTTAATATAAAGGAATAATCAATGTCTGATGCTATTTATCAATTTAATGCACTAAACAATAAAAAAGAAATCGTTGAGTTAAAAGACTTCCAAAATAAAGTCATGCTTATTGTTAATACGGCAAGTGCCTGCGGATTTACGCCACAATATGAAGGTTTACAATCACTTTACAGTGAGTATCAAACTCAAGGCTTAGAAGTATTGGCATTCCCTTGTAATCAGTTTAAGCAACAAGAAAAAGGCAGTAACGAGGAGATTAAACAGTTTTGTGATTTAACCTTTAATATCAAATTTCCGTTATTTGACAAAATAGATGTAAATGGCGATAGCACTCACCCGCTTTTCACTTTTTTAAAAGCTCAAGCACCCGGAATATTAGGGTCAAAAAGTATTAAATGGAATTTCACTAAGTTTTTAGTCAATAGACAAGGGCAAGTTATTAAGCGTTATGCACCTACAACTAAACCTGAAAGCATTAAAGCTGATATAGAAAAGTTACTCGCTAAATAATTTATATTGAGTAGCCAGAGTACATCTGGCTACTCTCTTTCTACTACTGAGCTTTGGCTATTTTTAGCATCTCAAGGTTACTGGCAATATCTTCAGCAGCCGTTTTGGGCGAAATGTCTTCATCTATTTTTAATATCTGACCGTCTTTAGAAATATAAAAAGTCACACGACTGGCCACTCGCATAATATTCAAGACATCAAACGCTTTAGCAGCTTCTTTGGAAGGATCACTTAACATCGGAAAATCTGCACCTGTTTTCTTTGCAAAATCTCTATTGTCATCTAATGGATCTACACTGGCCATAAAATAGCTAGCGTTGTATTCTCTAATTAAATGCCCCTTTTCTACTAATGACTTACATTCAATCGTACAACCTCGAGTATTAGCCATTGGGTACCAAGCTAAAACAACCGCTTGCTTACCTTTATAGTCACTCAGTTGATAATAATCACCATTAGTCGCCTGTAATTTAAAGTTAGGTGCTTGTTCCCCTACTTTTAAATCAGAAGCGAGCAAACTAAAGCTCGTAAATATGGCTAATAATGTAGAAACGACTTTTGACGTATTTTTCATTAGGGTTACCTTTTAAAGATGAGTGTATTTAAGTTTTGTTGTATTTAGTTTACCTTATTTTGGCTGCTTAACCTTTCGATAAAAGATTATCTAACCAACGCGCCGGTAATATACGTTTGAACACAGCAAATAGTTTAGTGGGTACTGTAATTCTATAACGTATTTTTGGTCGTTTACGTTCTAAAGCATGGATCAATACTGCTGTGACATCAGCAGGCTCTAAGGTAAATTTTGCATTTGAGGTTTTACTGGCCAGCCTTGCTACTTGCTGTTGATACTGAACTTGATGAGCACTGTTTTTATCAGCGATGTGTTCTTGAAAAGCCTTTAATGCATTCGCTCGAAATTGTGTATTAATCGGTCCTGGCTGTAATAACACCACCGAAATATTAGCTGATTTCAATTCTAATCTTAACGTGTCAGTTAAGCCTTCAATCGCATATTTTGACGCATTATAAGCCCCTCGATATGCCATAGAAACAAAACCTAACACAGAACTACATTGAATAATTCGACCATGACCTTGTTTACGCATAACAGGAATAACCTGCTTAGTAAGTTCATGCCAACCAAAAACATTAGTGTCGAATTGAATTTTAAGGGCTTGTGTTGATAAGTCTTCTAATGCGCCTGGTTGTCCATAAGCGCCATTATTAAAGAGAAAGTCTAATGTTCCTCCAGTCTCTTTAAGTACCAAAGAAAGCGCGGTTTTAATACTGTCACTTTTAGTTAAGTCAAGCTGGCAGGCGGTTAAGCCTTTTTCTTGCAACATTAATACATCTGCTTCTTTTCGCGCTGTAGCAAAAACTTGATAACCTCTCATTGATAGTGTCAAGGCAGCATCTAAGCCGATACCACTTGAGCATCCCGTTATTAAAATAGATTTTTTCACGTTGTAATTGTTACCTTTTAATCATTTATTGGGCTTATTGTCACTTTAAACTGGTCAGAGATCAAATCAGCACACGCCCCCCTAACTTAAAGGATGAAAACAACCTTTTGACGAATAATAAATGAAGTCCTACCCTCCATTATTACTGGAAATACTATGATACAATTTTATTAAAACAAAAAGTGGGAAGTACATCCTTTGAAAGATTGTAATCAATGTGGGAAATGTTGTATCAAATACGGCGATGGCGGCATTGAAGCTTCTGCTGAAGACATTGAAATGTGGGAGATATTCAGGCCACATATTCATCAATATGTGATTAAAGACAAAATTTGGTTTAGCCCTAAGACAGGCGAACAATTAACGCAATGTCCCTTCTTAGAAAAAATGCCAAACCAACTTGAATCTGAGCAAATAAAATATACTTGCAGTATTTATCTAGACCGCCCAGAAGATTGTCGTCAATATCCCAGTAATATTACTGAAATGGTAAGAGATGAATGTGAAATGATCGAAGTGATAGATTTGACTCACCCCAGAAAAGCACAATTAATCCTCGACGATTTGATGAGTGACAGTCGCTAGTTAATAACTTTTATTAAATAATAGCGACCTAAACTATAATTTTATTAGCTTGAATAATTAATCAATTCAACTCACTTATAACGTAAGACCAATGTGATTTATTTTCTTTGGTAATGTCTTGTTACACTATTTCTCAAAGGAATAAGTACAATCCAAGGTCATTTTGGAGATGTTGAACCTACAATAAAGGATGCTTATGAAAATCTATTTAGTCTGTGATTATGTTTTATAAATACGCACTAAACTATCCAGTGCTGAGTATTACGTTATTATTGATACTTTTTACTCGCCCTGCCTCTGCAAAAAGTAATGAGGATAATACTTATTTTAACCAAAATATAGATGTGCGCTTTCAATCAAATATTTCTTCAGATAAAAAAGAAATCTTACGCCAATGGATTAATCATAGTAGTGATGCGTTAACCTTAGTTTATGGTGAACTACCTGTTGACCATTTCATCACCAAAATAAAGTTCAGTAAACGAGACTCTGGTGTAGTTCCTTGGGGAGAAGTTAGCCGAAATACTATTCCTGAGGTGACACTTGTTGTGAATCCCAAAAGCACCCTCAATGAATTAAAAGCTGATTGGACGATATATCATGAATTTAGCCACTTACTTATCCCTTATGATGCCGCTGATTCCCGTTGGTTTTCTGAAGGTCTCGCCAGTTATTATCAAAATATAATTCAAGCGCGTGCGGGTATGTTTAATGAAAGTAAAATGTGGCAAAAGCTCTATGAAGGATTTGAACGTGGCAGAAAAGACACGAAGTATAATCATCAAAAGTTAAATTACTTGAGTGATAATATTAATCAGAATCATAGTTATATGCGCGTTTATTGGAGTGGTGCCTTATATTGGCTTAAAGCTGACATTGCCCTAAGAAAGCTCAAGTCTGGTTATTCACTTGATAAGGCATTACATGAATTACACAAATGTTGCTTTGATCGCTACTTATCGGCAGGAGAAATTACCAAGCAACTCGACAAATTAACGAACAATAATATCTTCACTTCATTATTTACCGAATTTTCAAAAAGTTACATATTACCTAAATATATGGATGATTTAAATATGTTAGGAATAGAGCAACAAGCAGGACGAGTAATATTAGGAAATAAAGCTGAAAACAGCCATATAAGGCGTGCTATTTTTACAGGAAAGTAAGAATAAAATAGCACATCAACGTTATGCTCAAACGATTAGAAGAGCATTCATTACCATTTTATTCTTCTATAGCCTCTTCTATAGCAAGTTTACGTTGATAAACGGTATAACGCATGGCATATTTTTCAGAAAAACGATAACTTATATAAGCAATAAAAATCCAGACTATGAAGTTTTCAGTATCGAATTTGTCGGACCAATACGTAAACCAAATGATTGCTTGTACCATGTTAGTTATTGAATCAATAATCATAACAATCAAAGTGTCAAAACTGAATAATGCAACAATATCTTGCCAACCCGTAATGCTAAACAAAAAATTAACCACTTGAGTTAATTCAATAATAAGAAAAGTTAATAACGCAATTAGCCCATAGAAACCACCGCCAAAGGTGACCCATTTAGAGTGTAAGAATAATAATTCTTTTTTGTGTTTTCTTGAAAGAGAAGAACCTGTGTTGTTATTTTTTTTAAAGGCATCCTTAAGTTCAAAATCAGTTGATAAATATCCTTTTTGATAAGAAAAGTAGATCATCAAAAAACTAAATACACCAACAGGTATACCGACAAATAAAATCGCTTGTAAAACATCTAAGAGGGTATGCACAATCGGATTAATTTTTCAGAAGAATGTATTAAAGTAAATATAGCCGATTGCTGAAGCTAAATATAGCCAGTTAAGTATATATACCCGTTCCACTTCAAGATGCAGATTACTGCATATTGAGGTGAAGCGGGTATATTGGCTGGTCTAATGAATACTTAACTGATGAGAGTGAAATATTTTAAATTTATCTCTTATTTTTAGGCACATAATTTAAAATAGAAACTGGCACAGCTTTTTTGACGGGGAAGCCTTCAAATTCTTTGCGTTTAATAACATGCCCTAAACGACTTTCTATCGCACACAAGTTTCTAAAGTTATCTTTTGCGACAAATGATACCGCTTCGCCAGAAGCACCTGCGCGACCTGTTCGACCTATTCGGTGAATATAGTCATCAACTTGATCGGGTAAGTCGTAATTAACCACACGTACAAGCTCACCGATATCAAGACCACGAGAAGCAATACCAGTAGCGACAAGAAATTTAATTTTTCCCGCTTTAAAGTCATTAAGTACTTGTTCTCGCATCGCTTGCGTTCTACCACCATGGATAGATTCAGCATGGATACCGCGTTTTTCTAATTGGCTGACTAATTTAGCCGCACCATGTTTTGTTTCAATAAAAATGAGCGCTTGTTGCCATTTTTCTTCATTAATTAAATGGCTCAGTAATGCAGATTTATTACCTTTATCAACGGTTATTAACCATTGGTCAATTTTAGGCTTTGACGCGCTATTATTGCCGATTGAGATTTCTGTCGCATTACTAAAGGTTCTCTTTGATAACAAGCGAACATCATCAGAAATAGTCGCTGAAAATAATAGATTTTGACGCTCAAGCGGTAAACGTTCAATAATTTTATTAATATCTTCAATAAAACCCATATCAAGCATTCTGTCGGCTTCATCTAAAACAAGGACTTCGAGTTCATCAAAATGCAAAGCACGTTGATGCGCCATATCAAGTAATCGACCTGGGGTTGCAACAACAATATCGACCCCCCAAATGAGCTTTTGCCTTTGCGGCTCAATATCAGTACCGCCATACATGGCCATTGAACTAAGGTTTAGATGTTTACCGTAATCACGAATACTTTGTTCTACTTGCACCGCGAGCTCACGCGTTGGCGTAAGAATAAGTGCTCGAATGCGTTTACCACGTAATTTTCGATCGGTATTAAGTTTTTCAAGAATGGGTAAAACAAAACTCGCCGTTTTACCGGTCCCCGTTTGCGCGGCAGCAACAAGATTTTTACCTGATAAAACAACGGGTATTGCTTTTTTCTGAATAGCCGTTGGCTCGCTATAATTCAATTCAGCAAGCGCTTTTAAAAGGGGGTCACTTAATCCCAATGTCGAAAATGGCATGATACTATCCTTGAAGTTTAATTTTCAAACCTTTGATAAAGGTCGACAAAACTTCATCACTACACTCTCTATAGTGCTTATTATTGATACTTCGAAAGAATGCACTTAATTCATATTTGGTTAGACTCAACTCAGCTAATTCAAGCGTATCAATTACGTCATCAGCTTGTAAAGAAAAGGCTATTTTCAATTTATTAAAAATGGCGTTATTCGTTAAATCATTTTCAGGCACTGCTTGTGGACCTTCTTTTGCCCCTCTTTTCTCGACAATTAAACCGTTAAGGAAACTAGCAAATTCCACATCAAGTAATTCAATGTAAGCAGCATCATCTTTTTCTTTAAAAAAACAAACCAATTTATCTGCAGTTATGTCACACGCATTTAATTTAAATACTGCGCGTGTTTTTTCGTCATCAAAACCAAGTAAAGTACTTAAGCGACGAAGAATGTCATTGTTTATCATGTATAAGCCTAGAAGTCGTAGTAGGAGTGAATATAACATAGCGTCATATTCAAAAAGATAGAGAGTATAGCGCACTCGTTTTGAATTCTGCCTAACTCATTTATTTATTTATATATCGTCATAAAGTGACTTAACCAAAGACTTAAAAGCGTCATTAAAGACGCTTTTAAACTTCAATTAAGCCAATAAAAAAGACTAAGCTCTTTTTTGTGCCTGCATTTGGCTATCTAGGTATTCGTCTAAAGAACCTTGGAAATCAACAAGCTTTTTATCTTTAATATCGATAATACGGGTTGCCAAGCTTGAAACGAACTCACGGTCATGGCTAACAAAGATTAACGTACCTTCAAAGTCTTTCAGTGCATTGTTCAATGCATCTATCGCTTCAATATCCATGTGGTTAGTCGGCTCATCCATGATTAATACATTGATATCAGCCATCATTAAGCGACCAAATAACAAGCGATTCTTTTCACCACCTGAACAGTTACGTGCTTTTTTGTTTGCATCGTCATCAGTAAATAACATACGTCCTAACATGCCACGAACACTTAAATCGTTATGACAAGGTCTGCGCCATTGCGACATCCATTCCATGAGGGTTAAGTCATTATCAAAAAATGAACCACTATCTTGTGGGCAATAACCCACAGAAGCATTTTCAGACCACTTAACAACACCTTCAGTTTGCGTTAACTCGCTCATTAAACAGCGTAGCAATGTTGTTTTACCAACACCGTTTTCACCGATAATGGCTAATTTAGCACCCGCTTCAAGTAATAAGTCACCTTTTTCAAATAATACTTCACCATCAAAACCATGACTTAGATTTTCAAGTTCTAATGCTTGACGGTGCATTTTCTTGCCTGGAGCAAAAGCAATTTTAGGTGTGATACGACTGGACGATTTAACATCATCAAGTTTAATTTTATCCATTTTTTTGGCACGAGAACTTGCTTGCTTCGCTTTTGAAGCATTTGCACCAAAACGGTTAACAAAGTCTTGTAGCTCAGCAATTTCAGCAACTTTTTTGTCATTACCCGCTAATAACTGTTCACGTAACAAGCCCGACTGCTCTAAGAAAAACTCGTAATTACCCGGATAAACACGTAATTCACCGTAATCAATGTCAGCCATATGCGTACAAACAGAATTAAGAAAATGTCTATCATGCGAAATAATGATCATGGTGCATTTACGCTTGTTTAATTCTGTTTCTAACCAACTGATAGTATGAATATCCAAGTTGTTGGTAGGCTCATCGAGTAATAAAATATCAGGGTTGGCAAACAAGGCTTGTGCAAGAAGTACACGAAGCTTCCAACCTGGCGCAACTTGTTGCATTGAACCGTAATGAAAAGATTCTTCAATGCCTGCTTCTAATAAAATTTCACCCGCGCGACTTTCAGCGGTGTAACCATCCATTTCAGCAAATTCGCTTTCTAAGTCACCAACACGCATGCCGTCAGCTTCACTCATTTCAGCTTGTGCGTAAATAGCATCTCTTTCTTGCTTTACTTTCCATAAAGGCATATCACCCATGATCACAGTATCAATAACATTGTGTTGTTCAAAGGCAAATTGATCTTGTCCCAAAGTACTGACTTTGTTGCCCGTACTGACCGATACATTGCCAGAGCTTGGCACTAAATCGCCACTCAGTATCTTCATAAATGTAGACTTGCCACAACCATTTGCGCCGATCAAACCGTAGCGGTGACCATTGCCAAATTTTGCCGAGATGTTTTCAAACAAAGGCTCTGCGCCAAATTGCATTGTAATGTTAGATGTAGTGATCAAAGATAAATTCCTAAATAGTGCTAACTAAAATGATTAACCAGCAACGGTAAAGATAGCAAAAATAGAAACATATTTAAGACCATCAAAATAAAGTGCCGCATTATACAGTAAAAACTCTATTTTCTCTACTTAATCCTCAATATTATTGGTTGTTTTTTCACCAGTAGCAGCACAGAAGTGATTGGTGCTTGATATTTTATTAAATAAAAATAATCAAAGCTTGTTAATCGCCTTGGGTATTTCCTTGCAAAACCCTATTTGCTCTAGTATTTTGTTCGCACAATAAAAATAATATATGCGGATATTTCATGTCTATTGATACAATTTACAAAGTCACCCTACACCCTTTCATTAATGAATCTATTGCTAGCTTAAAATCGATGACCAGTTTATCGGGTAATGCAGGCGACGCCTTTATGGATAAAGTTGAAGACTTTCGTTTTAAAGGTTATGCCGTTTGTTCTGATATTACCGGCTGTTTAGATGGGGTAATAATGATGCATCATTATCCAGAAACTGCAGTGGCTATTGGTAATTCTGTTTGTCAAAATATGTTTGATGAAGCCTATGATTACACAGAAATAAATGAAGAATTGAGTCATGCTTTAGCAGAATGGGGCAATACTATTGTAGGTCGTGCTACCGACTTACTGAGTCGAAATAACTTACAGTTTGATTTTTCTAGCCCCTATTTTATTCATGATTTTAAAGATATGGAAAAATACCTCGAAGGTGTTAAAGAAATAGTCACTGTGCCAATTACCGTTGAAGGCGTTGGTCGCTATTATTTTAATTTATTGGTACGTAATGTTAACTTCCAAACAAACAATGTTGAAAGAGAGCAAAGTGCGGGTATTGCTAATCCACACAACACACCTTTACCCCAAGACAGTAAAATATTACTTGTTGACGATAGCGCGATGATAAGAAAAGCATTAAAGCGCTTTTTAGCTGGTTTAGGCTATGAAAATGTCATTGAAGCTGATGATGGTAGTACTGCGGTAGAAGCTGTAAAAAACGAAGCCCCTGACTTTCTTTTCATGGACGTCGTTATGACGCAAATGAACGGCAACGAAGCATTAAAAGTTATCCGAGCAAGTGGTTCAAATGTGCCGGTTGTTATGTTGTCATCAGTCACTGATAAAGCACTTGTCGATGAATGCCAACAAAGTGGTGTGTCGGGGTTCATTTTCAAGCCGATTCAAGCCAATAATGGCGCAAAAATAATCAAAGATTATTTAAAAATAGCTTAAGCCAGCCAACAAGTCTTTTAAAAAAGCACTTACTTTATTAATAAGGTAAGTGCTTTAAAAATATTGAGCCTTATTAAGGTATTAACAAGGACGCTTATAAAAAATGAAGGATAATACTGTTTCAACTGGTTTCGTTTATATAATGACCCACTCTTTTTTTTCAGATGTCATAAGAATAGGTTGCACCTCTGAGGACCCTATGGAATATGCGCAAGCACTTTCAAAAAATTCACCCGGTGATTATTCTCTGGTCTATTCTTTAGCATGTAGTGAGCCGTGCGAAGTCAAAAAACAAATTCGCACGTATTTAAATGCAAAAAAATACGTAAATGAGTTTTATCAAGTACCTGCAGAAGTAGCAGTAAAGTTACTACAAAGGGAAACATTAAGAATCCCCCTTTTGAATAAAAATTAGACCCTCTTACCTAAAAATAGTTGCTCTTGATAGTAAGTACCTAAAATGGACAGTTTAGCCATATTTTCGATTGCTATCGTTACGTATGATTGCAAAAATCAAAAAAAATAAAATAAGTACTCACTCTCTATGCCTAAATTTATACAGAACATTTTATTGTCTGTTTCCTTAATCAGCTTAAGTGCCTTTACACATGCATCATTAATTACTAACGGAAGTTTTGAACAACTTACCTTTGCTAACACGACAACTTCAACGGGTTTAGTTTCTCATATTGACTTACAAGCATTTAAAAACAAAACAAGTGCTTGGGATGTTTTTTCAACGTTACCTGGCTGGAAAACGTCATAGGGTAATGGCATAGAATTACAACAAAATGTTGTTACAGGCTCTCAAAACGGCTTATACCATGTTGAATTAGATTCTCATCAACGTGGTTCATCTAACGCTGTAATGACACAAACACTAAATTCATTGACGATTGATGCAGACTATTTATTAGAGTTCTGTTACAAACCAAGAACCAATAATAGTAACGATAACGGAATTAATGTTTTTTGGTATGATGCAAACGTTGACTTTGATTTAGGAATGACAGCAGCTTTAATTGCTAACAGCACAAGAAACTTAACGCCAAACTGGGCTTTGCAGTCAGTTTCATTTACTGCTCAAGCACAATCAATGAATTTAAGTTTCGCATCATTTGGTACACAGAACACTTTAGGGGGGTTAGTCGATAATGTTTCTTTAGCCCAGGTAACCTCGGTTCCCGAGCCGTCAATGTTTATCTTGTTTTTAATCGCACTAACGTTGTTATTTGTTCGTCAGCGAAAACTCGCCAAACAAGCGTAATTCAAGCTTTATAACTTTCTCAGTTAATAACAAGTAGCCCCCTTTTCCTAATGGCTGAGAAAGTTACCTTTTCAAACGTTATACTACTCTTTAATTAATAATTTTTTAATTTCATCAAAGTCACAAAGATGAAGCAACTCAGCTTTTTGCTCTAATTGACTAAAATCGTCATACCCCGCCGCTGAAAAGTACAAACATGAAAGCATAAATAATACTAATTCATCTTGTACACTCCCTAGCACTTTTAACTGACTCACTTTTTCTAAATGATTAAGCTGTTTAACCAAACTCGCATCAATATGCCATAACGAAAGCATTAGAGATGATGACGAAAATATACTGATCCCCATCGATTTTCTCATGTGACGATTAAGCGAATCTAAATCGTCAACACCACGCAGCGAATAAAGCATTAACTCATGCTTATAGGTGCTTTTATGGCTGAGTAAAAACACCCCAAGCAATGCAAAAACAAGTACTTGTTCGGTTAGGGCAATATCAAATTTAATTTTTGAGGGTAATGACTTACGAACTTGCTGAAATATTTTAGGTGCCATTAAAAAGGCTTCCGTGTACTGCTCAACAATCCATTGTTCGACATGATCTTGCAGTGCATCTTTCATTGCATAAACAATGGCAAAATTAACCACACGACCTATCCCTAAATTCCGACTTATGGCTTCAAGAAGATTTTTTGGGGTTTTTCCATAAATCGCTTTACTGGCTTGGCCAAGAATACGAGCAGAAAAAATTGCGTCATGACCTATAATCTCAATAACTCGCTGCAAATTAAGACGGCCTTGCTCTTTCTCTTCAATTAATTGACGACAACTGCTGGGCATTGGTGGCATATTTTTAGCGATGCTTGTCAGTTTTTCATAATGGCTATCAGTACTACCAGCAGGGGAAAGTTCGCGAAACTGAGCAGGAGTAATACCGAATTTTTGACGAAAGGCCCTTTCAAAGGTCGCCCTTTCAGAATAACCAAGTTTAATCGCTAAGTCTTCAATATTACTTTGCTGAGTTAATAAAGCTTCCACACAAAGTTCATTCAAAAACTTACCTTGAATAAGTTTAAAACTCGTATCTTCTTTGGCAAGTTTGCGGCGAAAAGACGTCATGCTCATCGCTAAAGACGACGCACACAATTCTATCGATAAAGTTGCAGGCAGTTCACACTGACTAAGCAGTTCATTCACCGCCACCGTCAATAATAACGAAGGTTGAGTCTTAATCATTTGAAGTATATTTCCCTATAATTCGTTAGCTTCAGCAACAAAAAACATCAAAAGTATATCAACATTGCCCCGCTCAATATTACTTTTGTAAATGTTACTTATTAAATATTATGAAGCTAATAGTTCACTAACAATCAGTTTGAGTAAAAAGGTTTCACGCTCAATGGATAATCCCTTCTTTTGACTATTCGCCATCGTGTGTTCATTGTGACTAATCGCTTGATGAATATTCATCCATAGAGGATACATACCATTACTAATTTCATGTGATTCAAGCTCAGGTTTAAGTAGTTCATCGTCTATTGAGCAAATATAACAATAAGACTGCATATGCATAAATTCAAAATCGGCTTTATGCCAAGGTCGAAACTCTTCATATAAGCCAAACGCTTGAACATCTTTTACATCATGTGCACCCGTTTCTTCTTTTAACTCACGTACTAAGCCTGCCACATGACTTTCGCCGTCATCAATGCCGCCACCGGGAAGGCTATAATCGTGATAGCGTTTGGTATAAAGCAAAAGAATATTTTCGCCTTTTAACACAATAGCGCGCGTCGCTTTTCGCGTAAATTGGCGTGCTGACATGTCACTAATGTCAGGGTGAATCGTTGATTTTAATAAACGCATAGAGGGGATCTTTAGCAATATTGAGAAAATCATAGGCAAAAAAATGAACATTAGTTATTAAACCATATCATCTTCTAGCGGAATAATTTTTAACCAAAAGTATAACCGTATCTTACTACAGTGGTAGCACATAGTTCTAAAAAATTATCCCTGCCCTGTTATCATTTGTCAGCAAAGCCCATTACTTTACGAATAGTTTCGTAAAGCTTAAAACAATGCTATGTTGCTAAGAGGTTTATTATCGATAATAACGAAAAGGGATAATTTCTATGACTAAATATGGTGTAGCATTAGTATTATTTTTCAGTAACTTACCTGTCAACTCTGCTGTTATAGCAATGACCGTTGCCAAAACACCTGATGATAAGCAAAGGGTCATTATCGATAGTATATCGAAAAAATTAATCGATAATTATGTCTTCCCTGATGTTGCCAACAAAGTAGCAACACAGCTTTTATTGAATATCAATAATAATGAATATCTTGGCTATGATGAAAGTTTTATCTTTGCAGACAGACTAACTGATGACATTCAGGAAATAACGCAAGACAAGCACATCAGAGTTAAACTTCGTCAACCAGGTGTAACGATTAATACTAATGAAGATATTGAAAAACACTTTAGAAAAGTCGAAATACTCGACGGTAATGTTGGCCTTATTAGCTTTGATAAGTTTCCATCTGATCCAAAAGCTAAAGACATAATAGACCGTATTTTATTGCAACTAGCGGATGTTGATTCCCTGATTATTGATTTACGAAATAATCGAGGAGGAAGCGCAGATTTTGTTCGCTATTTTAGCAGCTATTTTTTTGATAAGAAGACACACCTTAATAGTATTTATTGGAGAGAAACAAATAAGAATGAAGAATATTGGACGGTTGATGATCTTCCCAGTGATAAAAGGCCCAATCTGCCCATCTACATTCTCACCAGTAAAAATACCTTTTCAGCCGCTGAAGGATTTTCATACCTCTTAAAAGTAAGAAAGCGCGCATACCTCGTAGGAGAAACAACAAAAGGAGGAGCCAACCCAGGACATTTTTTTGATTTACCCTCAAGGCTTTCCATTTTTATACCGACAGGAAGAGCGGTTGACCCTATAACAAAAACGAACTGGGAAGTTGTTGGTGTTGCACCCGACTTACCTGTTATTGCAGTATTAGCGTTTGAAGAGGCTTATGCGATGGCCAAATATTCAGCGATTGAATATAGAGTAAGCCAAGGTAAGGCAAAGCCTGAAGAAAAACACAGTAGTAAACATTACAAGAAAAATTATGGAAAATGGACACTCGCTCGGAATAACTGCCCATTAAAATACCGCTGGGCACAAGCAGAATACAATGACAGAACGAATAAGTATCAGTTTCCCTACCAAATAAAATACTACGGTAATGGTAGTGCAAATATAGAGTATCAGTTGGGAAATACTTCAGGAAAAATGACACATATTCAATACTTTAAAAGTAGAGAAGATGAAAAGTCAGGCATATCAATTGGCTTGAGTTCATTTAAAACACTCGATATTTTACAGTGTAAAATATTAAGCGATTAAAAGGTCAGCCATTACCGCCCCTATTTCCAGTGAAGCGGGTCAACGTGATAATAGTTTTTGAGTTGTTGATAAAGCACCGGATACTTGGCATTAAACTGATTAGCCTGTTCAAAAAAAACTTCACTGGTCACCGCAAAAAACTCAGCAGGATTAGTGGCGCCATAATAGTCAAATAATGAAGGTGCCCCGGTTTGTGCTTGTCTTTGAAGTTTTTCAAATTGTAAAGAAAAAGCGTCAGACCAAGCTTTGTAGTTTTGCCCTTGATATAATATTGGAGCACCATTAGCTTTACCATTTTCTTGGTCTAATTGGTGAGCGAATTCATGAATGACCACATTGCGTCCATCGTCAGGGATTTTTGCCCCCGCGAGGGTATCTTGCCAAGAGAGTACCACCTTACCAAAATCCCATGACTCACCTGCAAGTGCAACACTTTGCTGATACCTTAAACCGTCCGTCCCCATATTTTGTTGTTCTTTAATAAAAGCACTCGGATAAACAAGAATAGTCTGTAATTTAGGGTAAAAATTTGTCTTACGGTTAAGTAATAACAGACATGCTTGTGCAGCAATAGTGATCCGTATTTCATCAGTTATTTGAACCCCATTACAACCAACGAAGTTTTTTTCCGCCAAGAACACCTGAATATGTCGCTTTAACTGCAGTTGTAAATCTGTTGGCATTTGTCCAAAGTACGGCATTCTTTGCTGAATAATTTTTCGCCAAGACTTTTTAAATGGCTGACTTCTTATTTTTTCTCGCTGATACTCTCGCCAATAAGGCTTGGCAACGGAATAACCAATCAGTAAAACGCCTATAAAGATAGGAAGTAAATAAGACAACATAAAGAGCATTACCTGAGAGTATTTATCTTTAGATAGGTACGAAATAGTTAAATTTCAAGCGCTTGGTCATAGTGACAATGATGAATGCTCTATAATTAAGTGCTTAACTGCTGTGAAGCTCATAACAAAAAGCAAGTAGAATTAGGTATTATTTTCAGTAAACTATTGAAAAGTCGCTGTAAACATCAAGCTTTATCCTTAAAGTTATCTTTGGCATAATGTTCACCGTAAAAATAGATAAATATGTGGCTGCTAAATATTACTCAGTATTATCTGGCGACTCATCAATATAAAAACTATAACTATAAATTAATACAACCCAGAGAATTCTAATGAAAAAAACAACGATTTTATTATTAGCAATGGCTTCTACACTCGCCACGGCTGATGAAGGTATGTGGCAACCTCACCAATTGCCTAGCATTGCAAAAGAACTTACCCAAGCTGGCTTAAAACTAAACCCAAACGACTTAACCGATCTAACTGGCTTCCCTATGGGTGCGATTGTCAGCCTTGGCGGCTGTACCGCCTCTTTTGTTTCTGATAAAGGTTTAGTTGCCTCGAATCATCATTGTGTTTATGGCTCTGTTCAATACAACTCAACAGCAGAGAACAACTTACTCGCCAATGGTTTTCTAGCAAAAACCATTGATGAAGAGCTACCCGCGACACCCGGCAGTCGTATCTATGTAACAGAAGAAATCAATGATGTTACCACGTTAATTAAAGGCAGTATTACCGAGAACATGTCGGGCTCGGAGCGCTATAAAGCCATAGATAAAAACTCTAAAACATTAGTGGCTGAGTGTGAAAGTGATGACAAATATCGTTGTAATGTTGTTAATTTTCATGGCGGTTTAGAATATTATTTATTTAAACAATTAACGATTCGTGATGTTCGTTTAGTCCATGCTCCAGCAAGTAGTGTTGGTAAGTATGGTGGCGATGTTGATAACTGGATGTGGCCACGCCACACCGGAGACTATGGTTTTTATCGTGCATATGTCGGTAAAGATGGCCAACCCGCCGATTTTAGTAAAGACAACGTACCTTATGAACCAAAACATCACCTAAAAGTGAATAAAAGTAGTGTTGATGAAGGTGACTACATTATGGTGTTAGGTTACCCAGGACGCACCAATCGTTACCGCACTGCACTTGAAGTTGAGAACCAATTTACTTGGACTTACCCTAATGCTAAAAATTATCGTGAAGAGCTTATCGACTTAATTCATACCGAGTCTGCACCAGAAAGTGAAGCAAGAATAAAGTACGAAAGCACCTTAGCCGGCTTAGCTAACTACGCAAAAAATTACGGTAGCATGATAAAAAGCTACCACAAAGGCACAACGTTAGCCCGTAAACAGCAACTAGAACAAGACTTAAGCGCTTGGATCAATGCTGATAAAATGCGAAAAGCTAAATATGGCAACGCACTTACCGGCCTAAATAAGCTCCTAAAACAAAACCAAAAAACTCAAGCACGCGATCTAATTCTAGGTTATATGGCTTACAACAAAATGTTAAGCACCGCTTATCGTTTACATCGTTTAGCCGTAGAAAAAAACAAACCAAACGTAGCGAGAGAAAGGGGTTACCAAGAACGTGACCTTGCACGTTTTGAACAAAGCATGAAAACCTTTAATCGTCGATTCGACGCGAATATCGATCAAAAGATCTTATTCGCTATGTTGACACATTATGTTGAATTGCCTAAATCAGAACGTATTCTCGCCATCGATGAATTTTTTGAACTTGAACAAGGGCTAAATAAAAAAGCCTTAAGCACTAAGCTTGAAAAAATGTATCAAAGATCAACAATTGCTGACCAAGAAACTCGCCTTGCTTGGATGAATAAATCGGTAGCCGATTTTGAAAAAAGCTCAGATCCCTTTATTCAACTTGCCGTAAAGACTTTTTCTGTAAGAAAAGCACTTGAAGAAAAAGACGAAGAATTGTCAGGTAATATTCAAGCTTATCGTCCTAAGTATATGGAAGCGTTAATCGCCTATTTTAACGATAAAAAACTCCCCGTATACGCAGATGCTAACAGTACATTACGTATTACTTACGGTAACGTAAAAGGTTATTCGCCAGTAGACGGACTCACTGCAACACCTTTTACCACACTTGAAGGTATAGTAGAAAAAGACACAGGTATTAAACCCTTTAATGCCTCTAAAAAACAACTCGAGTTAATTAAGAGTAAAACTTACGGCGAATACGCTAAAAAAGAACTTGGCTCAGTACCGGTTAACTACCTAGGTACATTAGATATTACCGGTGGTAACTCGGGTTCACCTACGCTTAATGATAAGGCAGAGTTTGTGGGTTTAGTGTTTGACGGTGTTTATGAAAGTATTATTGGTGATTGGGATTACGACACTAAATTAAACCGATCGATTCACGTTGATATTAAATACATGTTATGGGTAATGGAGCATGTTGACGGCGCGACCAATCTTATTGAAGAAATGGATATCGTTGAATAATTAACTTAATTTTATTTGCCTTGAAAATCCGGCTTAGGCTGGATTTTTAACGTTAACTAAACGAGATTATATGAACGATTTATCTGCTAACAATACGTTATCCAAAGGTTGGTTGTTACTCTTTTCAGTTTGGGTACTTGCCACCATAAGCACGCTTGCTAGTTTATTTTTTAGTGAGGTTGTTAAACTCCCCGTTTGCTCTTTGTGCTGGTATCAGCGCATTGCTATGTACCCTTTGGTCGTTATTTTACCAATGGCCTTATTTCCATTCGACGCTAAAGTGACCCGCTATGCGAGTGTATTAGTGTTATTTGGCTGGCTAACCGCATTATTTCATGTGTTATTAGTGGCCGGTTATATTCCTAAAAGCGCACAGCCCTGCATACAAGATATTCCTTGTTCAGAAACGCATCTCAATGTTTTTGGGTTCTTAAATATGCCAATGATGTCTTTACTAACCTTTAGTCTCATGGCTTTATTATTATTTTTTATGACTAAATTGGAATCATCATGAATAAAAAAACACTTTTCATTAGCGCCAGCCTTATTATCCTTTTGGCTTTTATTGGCGCAGCAACAATATTTAAAGCAAACAATAGCCACCAGAGCGCTAAGGTTGAAAGCCTCGACATCGTTGAACGTATCGGCGCACCAATAAAAGGACCGTTAGAGGCAAAAGTGACCATTGTCGAATTTTTCGATCCTGCTTGCGAAACATGTTCAGCTTTTTACCCACTGGTAAATAATTTAATTAAACGCTACCCTGGTAAGATTAAGGTTATGATGCGCTATACCCCTTTTCATAAGGGATCAGATCAAGTGGTTAAACTACTCGAAGCCGCACACTTACAAGAACAGTTTTGGCCGGCAGTAGAAATTTTATTTGCCAAACAGCAAGCCTGGACTCGCCATCATGTTGCGCAACCACAAAGTGCTCGTGCGTTATTAAAGGACTTACCTTTAGATAGCGCACAGTTTATGCGTGATGTGAGTAGCGAAAACGTTAGCAAGGTTATAATGCAAGATATCAAAGACGGTAAAACCCTCGAAGTTCGAGCAACGCCGCAGTTTTTTGTTAACGGAAAACCTCTTGTTAATTTTGGCTACGAACAGTTAACTCAGTTAGTTGAAGAAGCCATCGCCGAAGCCTATTAACTTAATAGCTTAGGTTATCAATGGCTTTTTCAATAAAATAAAATGAAAAAGGCGGATATTCTATCAATGAATATCCGCCTTTTCTATGTTCAAGACCGACAGGTCATAAACGACATGAATAGAGGTTTAGTTCATACTGTGCTCGTCATTTAATTCGATGTTAAGCTCTAAGACGTTTAAGTCTCCACCTTTATTATCAAGGTTAATTGAAAAGCTTTCATCAGTTACCTTGATATACTTACGCAATACCTCAAGGATATCAGCAGTGAGTTGGGGCAAGTAATCTGGCTGTTTATTTCGACTATTGCGCTCATGAGCAACAATAATTTGCAGACGTTCTTTGGCCTTCGACGCTGTCGTTGCCTGCTTTTCTTTTTTACGTAAAAAATAATCCAGTAATGCCATGTTATCCTCCAAACATACGACTAAGAATGCCTTTTTTCTTGGCATGTAAAAATCTAAAATCAACCGTCTCACCCATAAGGCGATCAACCACATCCTGATACGCTTTTCCTGCATCACTTTCTGTATCTAAAATCACTGGCTCACCGGCGTTAGATGCCTTAAGCACCGCTTGTGATTCAGGAATGACACCTAACAAAGGTATCGATAGGATATCAACAACATCTTCAACACTCAGCATTTCACCATCGTCAACGCGCTTAGGCGAGTAACGTGTTAATAATAAATGTTCTTTAATAGGCTCTAAGCCAAGTTCTGCTCTGCGAGAGCGACTGGCTAACATACCTAAAATACGATCCGAGTCACGAACCGATGAAACTTCAGGGTTAGTCGTGACTATAGCTTCATCAGCATAATAAAGCGCCATCATAGCGCCTGCTTCAATACCCGCGGGAGAATCACAAACGATATAGTCATAGATTTTACCCAGCTCTTCAAGTACCTTACCGACGTTTTCTTTATTTAATGCATCTTTATCACGGGTTTGTGAAGCGGGCAATATAGATAAGCTGCTAACGCGCTTATCTTTAATTAAGGCTTGATTTAAGGTCGCTTCACCATTAATCACATTAACAAAATCATAAACAACTCGGCGTTCACAACCCATAATTAAATCAAGGTTACGTAGGCCAATATCAAAATCAATTAACACTACTTTTTGACCTTTTAACGCCAATCCAAGACCGATTGCCGCACTTGATGTTGTTTTGCCAACCCCTCCCTTTCCTGATGTAACAACTATTATTCGTGCCATAGACCGAATATCCTTTTTAAATTAAAAGTTAAATGAGTTTTGATGACGTGAGTTCGCTGTCAGTCAAATGTATATATGCGGGAGATCCCCAATATTGCTCCATTGATTCACTCAACCAATAGTTACCATTAATAGAGACCAATTCAGCCTCAAGGTTTTGGCAATATATTTGCGCCCGATGATGACCTGTTGCACCCGCAATGGCCCGACCACGTAACGAACCGTAGACATGAATATTACCATCAGCAATCACTTCAGCTCCAGCAGATACTGAGCCAATAACCACTAAATTCTGATCTTTAGCATAAACCTGCTGACCTGAGCGTATTTGCCCACGGTGTATTTTGTCGCTAAATAAATTACGTGCTGGTGTCTCTGTGACTATTTTAGTTTCTGCGGCTTCTGCTGAAATAGTGTTTTTTTCAACCGTATTCACTTTCGCCGTATTCACAAATGAAAAACCAAGTTCGCGGATCAACGTACGTTGCTCTTTTGATACCGTGCCAGTAAAACCAACAAAGGTAAAATTGAATGATTCAATTAACGTTTTTATCGCTTGATAATCAATTGAACCCTCTAACTGTTCAATACTAACCACGATGGGAACAAGATAAAAAAAATCGGGTGCTTGTGCGACTTTATCAGCTAAATCAGTACGAATATCCACTAACATTGACGTTTTTAAATGTAAAACAGACAAAGTAAAGCTCGAGCCTTTAAATTCGATGCTAGCATCAGCCATAGCGAAAATGTTCCTAAATATTAAATTAGCAGTATTACCACTATATTAACTCTCGCGCTGAGTGGCAATACTGAAAAAAGTAAAAGTGTCTATAAAGCGCTTTTTAATGTTGAAATTAGCGCTTCTTGTCCATGTTGGTAGCGTTCAATTTTGTTATTTGCCATTAATAATGAATAGCTTAAATTAATTGACGCCACTAATAAAGCACGCTCACTGCTAGCATTCCCTCTTTGCTGTTTAATGTCTTCACACATAACAGCAAGCTTGCTAGCGGCTTGCTTTAAATCCTCTGCTTGTTCAGCTGAGCAAGAAAACTGATGTTGCTTACCCATAATTTCAATGCTGATGCCGTTAGAGTCTTGAGTCAACATTAACTCAGCTCTTCTGCACTTTGTAATTTGTCTAATAAAGCGGTCAATACATTATTTGTTTGTTTCTGTTTTTCTTCACCTTCTAAGACTTCAAGCTGAAAGGTTTCATTTTCATCGACAAGCAAAGCTTTTTGCTCTGCTAATTCTGCTACTTGCTGAGCTAAGCCTGCTTTTTGCTCTGTTAGTTCTGCTACTTGGCTTTTTAATTGGTTATTTTTATCAATGATTTTTTCGATCAGTTGTTCGAGTTGTGGGAGAGTATTTTCGTTCATAAGGCGCTCTGGTTAACTGTACTAATTAAGGGCGGCAAATTTAATATAAAGTGAGGCAGAATGCTACTATTTACGGCAATTATTGACTTAATTTATCTAACAACGACCAATGACAGAATAGATCAACAAATCACGCTCAAATAATGAGCATTAAAGTTAAAAATCAAGCAGAGCATTATTAGGATTTATCACCAAAACTGTCATTAATAACCACCAGCGCTTAAAGGTAAAACTATACGCTATAATAAAAAGCCTTCCCCCCCACTACTTTCAAATAAACAGATCGCTTGCTTGGGGATTTTTTTCAAGGTATTTAGTGATGTATGAACATTTTGCGACGGCTTTTTTATTCTCTTTTTTGATCTGTTTAAGAGCATCTTCTAAAAGTGTTTCAGCGAGAAATTTACCCGCGAGTGCCTCAGGAACAATCGTTTGCGTTAAGTGCAGATTGCCATTTTGATCATCATAAGTGATATAGGCAATATAACCATCAATGTAATATTCATACCAACATTCTTACGTGTTGTGTATCAGTGTGTAAGACATAATTCCCCCGTTAATATATTAATACAATCTACTGTTATATAAAAAGTAAGATGAAAATTAAATTGAACATCCCATATTTTCTCTAAATGTCACATTATTGACATTCATCATTTTTATTTATGCTTATAATAAAGTCATAAAATGGAACTATTATAGATGAACCCAATAATCATTGGCTGGTTTATCTGCACAGGAGAACACGGTGGATTACAAAGATTACTACAAGATTATGGGCGTTGATAAAACATCGACCCAAGATAAAATTAAAACATCATATCGAAAGTTAGCACGAAAATTTCATCCTGATGTCAGTAAAGAGAAAGATGCAGAGACTCGCTTTAAAGACATAAATGAAGCCTATGACGTATTACGTGATAAAGAAAAGCGGGCAGCTTATGACCAACTGGGCAGTAATTGGAAAGCGGGCCAATCTGGCTTTACCCCGCCACCTAGGTGGCAAGAGCAATATCAACAAGGTAATGGCAGTTTTAATACTGATGGTCAAGGCGATTTTAGCGATTTTTTTGAATCGTTATTTGGCGGTGGCTTCAATGCGGGTCAACATTCACCGCGTGGTCATCAGCCTAAACAAGGGCAAAATAGTCATGCCAAAATATTAATAGATTTATCAGATACGTATACAGGCGTAACCCGAAGTTTTACGCTGCAAGATCAAATTGTAAATGGACAAGTACAATCAAAGGCGCGCACATTAAAAATTAAGATACCAAAGGGCATCAAACCGGGGCAAAAAATTCGTTTACAAAAGCAAGGAGATGCGGGTTTTAGTGACGCAAAAAATGGAGACTTATATCTTGAGGTAGGTTTTAATCCTCACCCGTTATATGTTATTGAAGGCGTCGATATTACCACCGAACTTACCATTACTCCATGGCAAGCAGCATTAGGTGAAAAAGTAAAAGTACCCACACCAACAGGTACAATTGATTTAACGTTACCTAAACTGGTGAGTAGTGGTGCTAAAATGCGTTTAAAAGGTCGGGGATTACCCAGCAAAATTCCTGGAGACTTTTTTGTAAAACTTAAAATTGCTTTTCCAAAAAGCTTGTCGCCAGAAGCAGAAACGCTTTATCAATCTTTAAAGGGATTAGCGACAAGTCATGATAAAACTGAAAATGCAAAGCAAAAAATTGATAGTTAACAGAAAAATGAAACGAATGGTCACTCACCATGAATTTTTAGTTCGCACGTTTAGTAAAGCGATAGAGTGCTAAGGACGTTATTTAAATTAGAATAGATCTCTGATACTTATTTTAATACTTTATTTTCTTAGCTGGCTTAAATAATTCCACACAAAAAGGGAGTGCAATAACATTAACAGCAATTAAAAGTAGATAATGAGTAACATTCATTGCATTATTCGTCGATAGTTATAGCCACAGCCTGTATTCGCTACTTAACCCCAACCATTCTTTTATCTTGTCATCATTACTTTGGAAATTTTTTATATTCATGATATTGCCTCGAAACTTATTTGTCCTTTTAATGTTAACAATATCTCAAAACAGTGCGGCTTTAGAGACCATAACCCTTGCCGTTGAAAATAGCTGGCCTCCTTATTAAGATGATGGTGGAATCGGCATTTCAAAAAACATTATTCAAGCAGCATATAACGCTGTAAACATTCGCGTTGAATTTATTGTTGTTCCATACGCTAGAGCACTAAAGATGACGAAGAATGGGCAAGTCGACGGCGCATTCAATGTGACAAAACAAAAAAGCACGATTGATCAATTTAATTTTGGTGAAATTCCTATTTTGCAAGCTAACGCATCATTTTATTATCACAATGACACCGTCATAAACTTCACCTCGGCAGATGAAATATCTAAAGAAATATCTGTTGGCGTAATTATTGGTTATGAGTACGGTGATAATTACGAGAAAAACAAAAATCGATTTAAAGAGATTAGAGTCGCGAATCAAACACAACTGATCAAGCTTCTAAAGAAGAAAAGAATAGATGTAGCCATTATGTTTGATGATGTTGTTACAAGTAAATTAAACGATATGGGGCTTCAACCCAACGACATAAGAAAAGGTAAGCTTCACCAAAAAAGTGATATTTATGTTGCTTTTAGTAAGTCAAAAAACACTAAACATGCTATGGAAATGCTCGACGAAGGCCTAGCAAAAACACACAACCCAAAATAATATCCCCGAAGGAAGAAAGGCAATGCTTTACGTTATTTATAAGTGACTGTTAGTTTTTATTTTGAGGTGGTGCATTATAAAAAGGTGCATTTGATAACGTTTCTGTGTATTTCGCTTCTTTTTCTAATGCTTCTAAATCTTTAATAATCAGTTGATTGCGTTTTTTATCAAGCGTTCCTGCTTTCTTCCAATGTTGTAACTGCTTATTTATCACTTGCCTAACTGAACCCGTCATCCGCGCCAAAGTTTCATCATTTAAACCGTTAACCAAATGATGTTCATGCTCTGCTTCTACCGTGCCGGTATAAAACTTAATTTTATTAATATGCTCTAAAATAATACGGCTTAAGCGTGTGGTAACATCATGTAAAATCAGGCTGCTGGCCTGCTGTTCTTTTTCACGCATTTTTTTGGCTAAATAAGGCATAAATTGCTGGTTAAACTCTGGATATGTCCACAGCCAATGGCGCATCGTTGAAAGTTTAACTGACAATAACTTTACCGTGGTTAAAGGAGAAACAATGACCTCATGTGGTTGATCGTCTAACAGCACCATTAAGTCAAAACAATCGCCGGCATAAAGCATATCTAGAGTGGCTTCTCTGCCTGTCTCAGGATTACTTTGTTTGATTTCTAAACTGCCATCAATAACGACAAAAAAACGCTCGGTAAGTAACGCAGGATTAAAGTAATCACCTTTGTGCCATTCATCAAGCTGAAATTCTTGTTGAAAGTCTTCAATTAATTTTGTTGGTAAGTCTGCAAAAATATTAGCTTGCTTGACTAAAACAGGACTGGCTTTTTGAGGTAAATGAGTAACATCTTTATTCATGAAGGTAAAATTTAAGCCGTGGTGTTCACAAGTGTTTTTATTCTACCCCCTTGTCTGTATATAGCAAAAGCTAATGTTAATTTTAAATTTAAAACGATTAAAAATACAAAATGATCATTACTGTCATATTTGTGACAGAAGCCTTTTATTCACTTATGTATTATAGCGTCACTGAACAAACAACCAAGCTTAAACCATCAATGTTAGTCGGCTTATCCAAGGTTGTTTATAAGGTTTATACGGTCAAACTGCTTACGGGATAATTGCCATAAAGCAGCAGACTTTTTTATTAAACCCTTTTTTTAAATAATAGGTAATTATTATGTCGAAGATTATTGGTATAGATTTAGGTACAACAAATTCATGTTTAGCGGTTATGGAAGGGGGCGTTGCTAAAATTATTGAGAACGCAGAAGGTAGCCGCACAACGCCGTCAATTGTTGCTTATGCAAACGATGAAACATTAGCGGGCCAACCGGCAAAAAGACAAGCCGTTACTAACTCTAAAAATACCTTATTTGCGATTAAACGTTTAATTGGTCGTAAATTTGATGATAAAGAAGTACAAAAAGATATTAAGTTAGCCCCTTATAAAATTGTAAAAGCAGACAATGGTGATGCTTGGGTTGAAGTTAATGGTAAAAAATTATCACCACAAGAAGTATCAGCGCAAATTTTACGTAAATTGAAAAAAGATGCTGAAGCCTATTTGGGTGAAACAGTAACCGAAGCGGTTATTACCGTACCCGCTTACTTTAATGATTCACAGCGCCAAGCAACAAAAGATGCCGGTAAAATTGCCGGACTTAACGTAAAACGTATTATCAATGAACCAACGGCGGCGGCATTGGCCTACGGCGTTGATAAAAACAATAAAGCTGACCAAAAAGTGGTGGTTTATGATTTAGGTGGCGGTACCTTTGACATTTCAATTATTGAAATTTCTAATGTAGACGGCGAAAAACAATTTGAAGTGTTAGCAACCAACGGTGATACCTTTTTAGGAGGCGAAGACTTTGATTTACGCCTGATTAACTACCTTGCTGATGAATTTAAAAAAGAAAGCGGTATTGATATTCACCAAGACCCGTTAGCGTTACAACGTATTAAAGAAGCGGCTGAAAAAGCAAAAATAGAGTTATCATCAGCACTACAAACTGACGTGAACTTGCCGTATGTTACCGCTGATGCTAGTGGCCCTAAACATTTAAATGTGCAAATTACCCGAGCAAAATTAGAGTCTTTGGTTGATGACTTAGTTAAAAAGACTATCGCTCCGTGTGGCCAAGCACTTAAAGATGCTGGCTTAAGTAAAGGTGATATTGACGAAATTATTTTGGTGGGTGGTCAATCACGTATGCCAAAAGTACAAGAAGCTGTTAAAACCTTCTTTGGTAAAGAGCCACGTAAAGATGTTAACCCAGATGAAGCCGTTGCTATTGGTGCAGCAATTCAAGCGGGTGTGTTATCAGGCACGGTCGGTGATGTGTTACTACTTGATGTAACGCCATTGTCACTAGGTATTGAAACGTTAGGCGGTGTAATGACTAAGCTTATTGATAAAAATACCACGATACCAACACGTGCGTCTGAAACGTTCTCTACGGCTGAAGATAATCAAGCGGCGGTAACTGTGCATGTATTGCAAGGTCAGCGTGAAATGGCAACAGATAATAAATCGTTAGGTCAATTTAACTTAACTGATATTAATCCAGGCCCTCGTGGCTCAGTACAAGTTGAAGTCACGTTTGATATTGATGCAGATGGTATTTTAAATGTCTCAGCGAAAGATAAAGCAACGGGTAAAGAGCAAAGCATTAAAATTACCGCATCAAGTGGTTTAACTGAAGATGAAGTTAATCGCATGGTCGATGAAGCTCACAAGCACGCAACGGAAGATAAGCAGAAACGTGAAGTAGTTGAACAACGCAACCAAGCAGATCAATTGATTCATACGGTGCAAGCGTCAATATCCAGCTTGAGTGAAGATCAGCAAACCGAGCTTAAAACATTAATTGAGCAACTAAAAATGGCGGTTAATGGCAATGATAAAGCGGCGATAGCAATGCGACAAAAAGCATTACAAGAAGCGCATAGTAAAATAATGCAAGCTTCGCAAGCACAAACAGAGCAGCCTCACGGTGAAGCGGCTAATGACCGTACTAAAAACGAAGATGTTATTGATGCTGATTTTGAAGAAGTCAGTAATGGATAAGCTGTAAATACTCACTGATAAGGTAAATGAGATACCACTTAATTTTAAAAAATTCGCATAAAATCAAAACCCCTAATATTAATTATTAGGGGTTTTTTATTGCTATAAGATCAGCGTTCAATTGTTTACAGAGGTATAGAGTTTTTCTGTTCTTTCGTCGATACATTCATATGAACCCATCTCAAACTCTCGACAAACCCAAGGTCTGTTTTCATAGATAGAACACAATAATGTATCTCGATTGAGCGCTGAGCAGAGACCATCATCTAGACGTAACATTGATTCATGGCCATGGTCATCAATATAGATATGCCGATGAGGCACACCAGTATCAGAAATAATTCGAACTTCTAAGCTGCAGCAACATGCCTGACAATTTGCACAGGTGACTTGGGGAACGGGAATGTTTTTTACTTCAATGTTCATAATAAATAATAAATAATAAATAACAATAAATTTAATAGTGCATAGGATACGCTAAACGCTTAAGGTTCTCGAGCGAATAGAGACTGAACCGTCTCATAATGGACAAAAAAGTGAGCAATAAAATATATCTATGAACGAACATAGCAAAATTTAAAAATCAAAATGCTTAAAAAACACCTCATAAATAACTTTTTCAACTTCAGTTCCATAACAACGCGTATGTTTAAACTCTCCACCCTTTTCATAAACACTTGAGTTGTAAATAATATATTTAACGTCATTTTTACCTTGCACCCTTGCGGGGTAATTCTTCAAAATATCAAAACGACTTAAACGCTTCATCATGTCAGATAAGCAGCTCTCGTCTATCTGAAACTCTGATACGTGATGACCTATATACTCATTTTTTTCATATCCTAGCACCTCAAGCTCACACTCATTGGCATAAACAATAATACCGTCTGGCGAGACAGCATGAATACCTATTGATGAGTTATAAATAAAATCTTCTGGATTTTCAGTAAACATAAAGTCACCTAACACCTGATAAAAGGTGTAAATAGTTAGCAAGTTCAGTGAAGGATAAAACCTATACCTTCAGTTCATCAATACTTAAGCGTAGTGCACGAAGCCCAAATCGACTAGTAGTGATGGCTTAACGCACTTTTTATAGTACAGGGTTACATCCAGCAATTGCTACAACCGAGACAATAGACGATTTTCACTTTGCTTTCTTGTTACTTTACAGTAACTTTACAGTAACTTAGCATGACATAATAGGGCGTAAGTAAAGTAATGTGAATTTTTCATTTATGACGATATTAACTTTGGTGGATAAGTCGCTATAAAAATAGAAGCTTCAAATCAGCTATTATTTTGTCATATGACGTAGCGTTTAAAAAATTTTCACTAAGAACAGAGATTACCTTTGCTATAAAATCGTTAGCTATGCTGCATGAAGCCTAAAAAACACCTCACTTTAATGCTAACCACGTTGCAGAATAGCCTGCACCAATGTCATTGCATTAAAAATTAAGCGTATTTATAACCTGTTAATAGTAAATATTGTCAGTCAGTTAACTATTTACAGATTAACAGTCTAACCGGTCGCTAATTTTTTATAGAGTTGCACATAGTTGACCTCAAGACTTGCGGTGGTTTTCCATGTTTTAGTCACTAAACTATACGACATGCCCATTTCTGTTATCAACTGCATACCCGCCATTGAAGCCATATTATTCAATTCAACAGGGGTTACAAAGTCACGCCAACGGTGCGTACCAATAGGTAAATAACGCATTATATATTCGGCGCCAACAATCCCAACCAGGTAAGATTTACACGTACGATTGAGTGTCGCCATAATGACACAGCCATTGAAATTACATAATTGACTACATTCTTTTACCAAATTTTTCTTATTCGGGACATGCTCTATAACTTCAGCATTAATGACAACATCGTAACGGTTCTGGTCGTTTGTGCTCGTGTGGTGCGCATGCTCATGACGATATTCAATATCAAGCTGAGATTTCAGCGCATGACGCTTCGCAACTTCAATACTCATCTCACTCACATCGATGCCTACTACGCTAGCACCTGCTTTTGCCAAAGGCTCACAAACCAAGCCTCCACCACAACCCACATCTAAAATATGTAAGCCTTGCAGTGGCGCATCGTTTTTGGGATCTCGGTCGTAGAATAAGCATATTTGCGCTATAAAATACTCGACACGAGCGCGATTAAATTCAAGTGCGGTCTTGTACTTACCATTTGGATCCCACCAACTCTCTGCCAATTTATCAAATTTGGCTATTTCTGCAGGACTAAAATTCCCAACAGAAGTGCGTTCAGTGCTATCATTTGGAATCGAGTTAAGCTTACTTTTGTCTAGCATAGTAGGTCTTCCATTTCATTTAACGTTCATTAATACGAGGCACCTTCATGGATAATCAATTCAATGTATTAGGTACAAATTTACAGTTATGTTGTAGTAATACGGGCTATACCCGAAAAGGGTTTTGTTATGTACCAGAATCAGACTTTGGCAACCACAGTGTTTGTGCAATTATGACTGATGAATTCCTGCAATTATCAAAAGCACAAGGCAATGATTTAATCACTCCTAACCCTATGTATGACTTTCCAGGCTTAAAAGCCGGTGATAAATGGTGCTTATGTGCTGTTCGATGGTATCAGGCGATTGCCGCTAATGCTGCTCCTCCTATTGTGCTTGAGGCAACCAACCAAAAAGCTTTGGCTGTGGTGTCTTTAGATATTTTAAAAGCCCATGAGTATAAAGGTTAATAATAGTACAGAGCGAACCAAACAGTCACATTAATTAGGCCTATCGATTGCCTTAGTGAATTGTTAACTTACTCGGCAGTCGTTTGACGTTTAACAAATTATGCTAAGTTCAATAAATTCAGCAAATTCAAGTTATAATGTTACGATTAACAGCTAATTATCGTCTAGACTTAGTTAATACACAGTAAGGATTTGAGCATTATGATAAGTGCCGGGCTGCACCCTAAAGAAACACAACGTATTGATGAGTTACTTCGCTACGAAGTATTGGATACTGAAGACGAGAAAGCACTCGATGAACTGACTCAGTTAGCGAGTGCAATTTGTGGCACATCTATCTCACTTATCTCGCTTATAGATAAAGACCGTCAGTGGTTTAAATCTCGCGTAGGACTTAATGCACCTGAGACACCAAGAGAAATAGCTTTTTGTTCGCATGCGATTTTACAAGACCAAATATTTGAAATACCTGATACCTTAGAAGATAAACGCTTTATTGATAACCCACTTGTAACTGGTGCACCCGATATTCGCTTTTATGCGGGCGCGCCACTTGTCAGTACAAATGGTTTGCCTATAGGTACTTTGTGCGTTATTGATACTGCTCCTAAAAAACTAGATGAAAAACAGCAATTAGCATTAACCACATTGGCTAAACAAGTGGTTAGTCAACTGGAACTGAGGCTTCGTAATCGCCAGCTATTGCGCATGCAAAAAGATCAAGAAAAAATATTTGCTGTAATGTCTCATGATTTACGGTCCCCTTTTAACGGGATTTTGGGGCTATCAAAAATTCTCCATCAAAACGCTGACACACTTGAGCCTGAGCTTATCGCTGAAATGGCAAACGGTATTTTAGAGTCATCTCTGACTTTCTATCAATTATTAGACGAAATTTTACAATGGTCACGAAATCAATTAGGTGCGATTCATGTTGAGTTAAAAGCGACTGCTTTAAACCCGCTGATAACAGAAACGCTCGATTTAATGAAAGAGAACTTTATCCTAAAAAAACTTACTATTAAACACGAAAAAAATGAAGATACACAGGCTATGGCAGATGTTAATTTAACTAAAACTATTCTTCGTAATTTACTGGCAAACGCAATCAAATACACGCCAGAGCAAGGTAATATACATATAAAAACACAAACTATTAAGGGTGAAGTTCAACTGATCATTACGGATACGGGACAAGGTATTCCACTTGATATACAAAGCGGGTTATTTAGTGAGAGTGTCGCGAGCAACCATGGTACTCAAGGAGAATTAGGTCACGGTTTAGGGTTAAGTTTATGTGGTGATTTTGCCCGTAAACAACAAGGCTACTTATCATTAGACAAAGAGTATAAAGACGGCGCTAAATTAATACTCAATTTCCCTCGTATTTCTTAATGATAAGAATAGAAATAGGTCGAGGTTTATTATTGTGAGCCCTTTTCTCTGGCTAAGTTACCTTCCGCTACAAAGAAGGTTCAACAACAAATCAACCGTAAACCAACGCCAATGATTAATCCGTTAATTATTCCGATATTGGGATATTTAAGACAACAGAATAGTTCATGTTCGTTGCTTGATTTGGTCACACTTTGTCATCAGGACTTTTTATTGCTTATTGGTAAGGATGTCGACCATCAGGTTGTTATTTTCCAAAAGAATTTTTTTGTAATGAATGCGCTTTATCAAATTCAACGATACATTCAAACCGAGGGGTTTATACTCACAATTCTTCCGTTAGCAATCTCTATGGGGCCAAATTCCACTGATAGTGCTAATGCCTTGACCACCCGCGATACTGAACTCGCCAGCTACTATTTAGACTGGTCTAATTTGAATAACATCACCGTTGAAGAAGTCGAAACACTTTTTTCAAGTTTTTGGCAAAGGTATCGTGAGATAGATAAGGTTGATGCTGCTCTGATGACCTTAGGGCTAGATAAAGACGTGAATTGGTCTAAGATACGTAAAGCTTACCGTAAAAAAATCACCCTTAGTCACCCTGATAAAGGTGGATGCGCAGAAGACTTTATTGAAATCCGCACAGCCTATGAAGTGTTAAGTTTTAGTTATCGTGGAACTTAACGCTAAAAAAGCAGAAAGTAACATTGTACAAGCTTCTCATCTGGTTAAGTGATAGAAGATTCATGCTCAGATAACCAACGCGTTAATGCCTCTTGGAGCTTACTTGGGTTTACTGGTTTAGAAATAAAGTCGTCCATGCCTGCAGCTAAACATTTCTCTCTATCTCCTTGCATTGAATTTGCGGTCATCGCAATGATGGGAATTTTTCGGTTAAGTACATTCGATTGGGGAAGGCGAATTCGTTGAGTGGCTTCATAACCATCCATTACTGGCATTTGACAATCCATAAGCACTAAATCAAAAGGTAAATGGTTTAAAGAGCTGAGTGCTTCTTCGCCATTCGCAGCCAAGTCAACTTGTACCCCAAACTTTTTCAACAAGCCTTGAGCGACTTTTTGATTAACAGCATTATCCTCGACTACCAGCACTCTTGCCTTGAATTGAGGAAGTTTGCGTGCACTGTGAGCCGTGACTAATGATTGTTCAGGGGAATTAACATCTGCTATTGTCATTAAGGTATTGTAAAGAACAGACTGATCAATAGGTTTATTAAGATATCCGTTAAAACCTGCTGTTTTTAGCTTTTCAGCATCACCGCGTTGACCTTGTGAAGTAAGCATCATTAAACAGGTATTTGCAAAAAGGCGACTGCCATCTTTAATTTTCGCCGCTAATTGAAAGCCATCCATTTCAGGCATTTGCATGTCAAGAATGGCAATATGATAAGGGTACCCTTGTATCGCAGCTTCCTCTAAATTCTCTAAAGCTTTATGGCCATTATCTACCAAGGTATGCTCCACCTGCCACTTAGTGAGCAGTAATCCTAATAACGTTCGGTTTGTTAAGTTATCATCAACCACAAGTATTTTTTTATTCTGCAAGTTGTTATAAAATTTCTTTGGTGGCGTATTTTTGGCATTCGCTATATTGAGTGTAAACCAAAATATTGAACCTTCACTTTCAACACTTTTCATCCCTATTTCACCGTCCATCAATTCAACTAATTGTTTACTTATCGATAGCCCTAATCCGGTACCTCCATATTTACGGGTAGTTGAACCGTCAGCTTGGCTGAAACGTTCAAAAAGTTTATTTTTCTGCTGTTTAGTAAGACCAATTCCACTATCAGATATCTCAAAGAGAAGTGTTGTACGTTGCTCTGTTTGCTCTTGCACTTTGCAATAAACAGACACCTCACCTTGTTCAGTAAATTTAATCGCATTACCAACAAGATTATTAAGTATTTGTCGGATACGTCCAGAGTCTGCAATAAAAGATTGAGTAGGTATGATATTAGCAGGAAAAATAAGTTCTAACCCTTTATCATGAGCCTGAAAAGCAAGACTACTAGCAAGTTCATGCAGCAATAATTCTAAATCAAACTCAAGGGGTTCAAGCGCTAACATACCTGCTTCAACTTTAGAATAATCAAGAATATCGTTAATAACCCCTAGCAGCGATTCAGCACTGCTTTTTACTGTTTTCGCAAAATCTTGCTGCTCTTGATTTAATGGGGTATCAAGTAAGAGATTAATCATACCGATTACACCATTCATTGGCGTACGTATTTCGTGGCTCATATTCGCTAAAAAATTAGTTTTCGATTCGTTGGCAACATCAGCTTGTTTTTTCGCTTGGGCTAGGCGAATAATCGTTTCTTTTTGATGGGTAATATCAGTACTAATATAGGTGTTACCATTGAATTTATTATAGTTATCGTAAAGTGGCACAATAGTCGTGTCTAACCAATAAAGTTGATCTCCTTTGGCTTTAATCCGCACTTCATCGTGCCAAAACGCACCATTAGAAACTGCCAAGTAAATGTTGAGCCAATAATCTTTTGACTGATTTTTTGCATTTAAAATACGATGATTTTCACCAATAAGTTCTTCACGCCGATAGCCACTGATCGCACAAAACTTATCATTAGCGTAGGTAATAACACCTTTCGTATCGGTGACAAAAACAAGGGAATGCTCATCCATTGCGTTTTTTTGCACCGCCAAATCTTTTTGCGCTAAAATGCGCTTCCCCTCATTTTCAACCCGCGCATCAATTTCTGTTTTGAGCCTTTTGTTCATGCGGAAAAATATTAAAATAATCAAAATCAACAATGATATTATCGGTAGAGCCCAAAAAAGAATAGTGGATAACTTTGTCCCTGATTGTACGTGAACCGACAGCCAATTATTCGCAATAGCAGAACGTTTTTTTTCATTCATAGCGGCAAAAGTTTTATTTAAAATAGGAATAAGGGGTTCAAGTCCTTTTCGAACGGCCATTGATAATTCAAGTGTATAAGGAGTGAATGAAGTGATAATCAGGTCATTAATTTTATTTTTGTTTATTTCATAATTAATCGCAGCAATTGAATCAACAAAAGCATCGATTTCACCAGACTGTAACTTTTTAAGTCCATCTTCAACCGAAATAACGTCAACTATATTTATATTGGGATAATCTCGAGTAATAAGTTCGTTATAAACATAGCCTTCAATTAGGCCAAGCCTTCTGTGGCGTAGCGATGATAAACTTTCAGCATAAAAAGCATTCTTTTTACTGACAATGACCAATGAAATTTCAAAATAGGGTTCCGTAAAACGAATATACTCTGCTCGTTCTTTTGTATAAAAAATGGCAGACATAACATCAATATTACCACGTTTAAATTCCTCAAACGCTTCGCCCCAACTACCGCCTAACCTAAGTGTTAAATTTATTCCGAGTTGTTGTTTAGCATACTGCATGTAATCAGCGGAAATACCACTATGAACGCCCTGTTGATCGTTAAATTCAAACGGTGGAAATGCGGAGTCTGTCCCCAAACTAAATGAATTATTTTGTGATAACCATTGTTTTTCAATTTCTGTTAAATGAGGATTAGTTGACGCTGTTTCAAAAAAAGGTTTTAACGTTGGTAGCCATTTCTTTTCTAATTCGATGATTTGATTAACCGGAATATTTTCGATACCTGTATTAACCTTAGCTAATAATTCAGGTTGACCTTTTGCTATCAACGCAAAGACATTATTTGAAGCAATTACCTCATCAGAAATAGTGAATACGCCACTTAAGCCTTTTTTAGCTATTTGTGCAAAAGCATTAGGTAATTCAGCAACCACAGCCTGAACATCGTTAGTTAATAATTGCTCAATTCCCTCATCGAGGATTTCAAATGTAGTTAAACCTATACCTGGAAAGTGCTTTCTCAAATATGACTCTTGAAAACTATGGTTTTGAGTCGATATGATTACGTCATGAAGTTCTTTAAGCTTCGCGTTTTTATTGATTGAACGATTATAAATGATACCGGTTTTTACGTTATGGATAGGCAATGAGAAGTCTGCCCATTGTTCTCGTGCTTTATTTTTAAAGAGTCCAACATGGAGCGTGTTTTTCTGTTTTATTAACGCTAAGCTTTCTCTAAAAGGCACAACAACAAAACGTATAGGGATATTATTTATTTTAGACCAGAGTTCCCAAAACTCAATATAAAGTCCGCTAGGAGTACCGTCAGGTAAGTTGAAACTAAAGGGTAAGTTATCTTCAGCAGCAACGATTGTAATAACATTCGACTGCTCTTTGCTTTGTTCTTTTGAGAGTAACGGAGAACTAGAGAAAATGACCAGCGTTAATAACAGATAAAAAGGTGTGCTTAATTTCATATTTCTCATATTAGTATAAGTTAAATAAATTTTTATTCGGTGTATTACGCAAGTTATGGCCTCATTTCAATTTGTATTGATAAGAAGTAATTTGCCATGCAACATAGACGAATGTAATAACGATCACCTAATCTACTTATTGTTGAATAAAACGTCAAACATCATAAAAAAATAATGGCGCGTTTTTGATAATACTGCGTCGTTGATTTGATTAAAAAGAGTTTATCTGAAACAAGCTTAAATCGCTCTTATCTAAGCTGTTAAGATTCATCAAGGAATTAAGTGAAACAGCTTGCGATAATCAAGTTTTTTGGCTGTTATAAAAAACAAACAGACTAATACCGTATTCCCCTTCCTTGAGGATTGTTACTTAAGGTTAATCGTTTTTAACTGCAGCGTATTAACAAATAACCTGGGATCATCTATTTTGTCCAGCATTGAACGTTCGGGTAAACAGTCGTCATCAACGTAGTCAGCAAAATCTCCAGCTGAATCAAAAACTAAAATATCTAGCGCTAATCGATCCATTCCGTAAAGACCTCGGTGGATCATGTCAGCCGAAAAAACTAACAAGTCGCCTGCGGCTAACTTAATCGCTTTGCCACTAGAGAGGTTTTCACTACTGAGCCTACCCTTTTCTTCTTGTCGGACATTATATTCTTCTTCATTGTCCCAGCGCTTATGTGTTTCAGGCACGAGTTCCATACCAAGCTCGTCAAATAAAGGCACGCGAAGGTGAACAACTTGCGTTTCCTGAATCGCTTTTTTTTGCGCTTCAACTTCATGGTCGTATTGACAATCTCGATGCCAAAAATCTTTTTGTTTAGGAGCAACGGGGTTGAAAAATAATTGGGTATTCATAAATGCAGGATTATTTGTTATAACCGATTCAACAATATCCATTACTTTCTTTGAACTGATGAAGTTAAAAAGCTTCACTCTATCGTCGAACGCCAGGTATTGGCTTCCCGTAATTAAAGAAGAATTAAACGCTTCCTCTTGATAGAATTTTGCGTTGTCTTTTTTCCATAAGTCATGAAATTTAAGCACTACTTTTCTCAATGATGAAATTTCAGCGGCATTAAAGTAATCTCTAATAACAACGTAACCTTGATCGTCATAATTGCTTTTTAATTGACTGCGATTTTCTACCATTAACGCATACTACCTTTACTTTATAATGAGAGTTTACTGTACTTCTTCAGAGGCTGCTCTGCTAACCTTGCCAATTATAACGCATTAAATTATCGTTATTCAATGCTCACAACATCGATTACGCCTTCCGCCCACGCTTTCATTTAGGAGGGTGTAGACAATTCCATGGTGAATGTGTAGATAAAGTTATTTAACCACTAAAGTGCCATTATACATTTTCATTGGGCAATGAAATGGATATTCTCCTGGCGGCATTGACGGTAAAAAAATCGACTTACTGATATCCAACGGTAACTCTACATTTATTTCAAACGTAGGAAAAATCACCGTTGCCGCGCAAGGACTACCATCCTTACGAAGAAATTTAAGGGAGACTTCCTTTCCTGCTTCAACCTTTATTTTAGCTGGTTGATAAATACCATTATTTACAATTATTGTGATATTTTCAGTAGTTGTATCAACCGCTTTGGCAGGTTTATATAGCCAAAACCACCAAATAACAAGCCCTATAAGTGCTACCCCCATTACATTAGTTATTATCATTTTACTTATTCCTTTATCTATAAATCAGTGTTCTTGGGGCTTAAAAAACCTGAGTCTATTAGCGTTACTTACTACAGTCAAAGAAGAAAAAGCCATCGCCGCGCCTGCAATAACTGGACTTAGCAACACACCAAAAAATGGATATAAAATCCCTGCGGCAAAGGGTACACCGGCAGCATTATAAATAAAGGCGCCAAATAAATTTTGTTTGATGTTCCGTAAAGTGGCTTTACTGACCGCGATGGCATCAGCTAAGCCATGAAGAGAGCCCCTCATTAAGGTAATATCTGCACTCTCAATAGCCACATCGGTGCCCGTTCCAATAGCAAAACCGACATTAGCAAGCGCTAAGGCCGGCGCATCATTTATACCATCGCCTGTCATCCCAACTACTTCTCCCTGTGCTTGCAGCTCGGCAATTTTAGATGACTTATCTTCTGGTAATACTTCAGCATAGAATTCACTTATGCCCACTTTATCCGCTACAGCTTTTGCTGTAGCTTGGTTATCGCCCGTTAACATCACCACTCGAATACCATTAGCTTGTAAACGTTTAATCGCTGAAATTGAATCTTCTTTTATCGGGTCTGACACAGCAATGAGCGCGGCTAACTCGTTATTTAGTGCAAAATACATCGGCGTTTTAGCTTCGCCCGCCATCACTTGAGCCCGTTCAATAATAGCCTGAGTAAGGGGAATACCTTGCTCGACCATTAGCTTTTCATTACCAAAATATAGCTTTTCACCGCTAACAGTACCCTGAACGCCTTGCCCGACGATAGCGTTAAAAAATTCAACTTTATCAAGCGGTAATTCTTGCTCTTTAGCTGAGTCAACAATCGCTTGTGCCAGAGGGTGCTCTGAGCCTGCCTCTAAACTAGCGACTAATGACAAGATAGTATTATCCTTCATGTTATTAAACACCAAGACATCGGTAACCTTAGGTGCACCTAAAGTGATAGTTCCCGTTTTATCTAAGACCATTGCTGTTATTTTTGAAGAGGTTTGCAACGCTTCACCATTACGAATGAGTACACCCGCTTCTGCGGCTTTACCTATTCCCACCATTACAGACATAGGTGTCGCTAATCCTAAGGCACAAGGGCAAGCAATAATTAACACGGTGGTCGCTGAAATCACTGCAAAGGCGACCGTAGGTTCAGGACCAAAGTTCAACCAAATTAAGGCACTACTAATAGAAACAATCATAATCACAGGAACAAAATAGGCAGAAATAACATCAGCTAAACGGCCAATAGGGGGTTTAGAGTTTTGTGCACGTTTCACCATGCTTATAATTTGTGCGAGGGCTGTGTCTTTTCCAACTCGGGTAGCGTTAAAAATAATCGCACCTGATTTGTTAATAGTACCTGCAGCGACTTTGTCACCAACCTCTTTTTTAACAGGCATTGGCTCCCCTGTTAACATCGACTCGTCAATTGTACTGCTACCTTCAATAACCGTTCCATCAACAGGCACTCGCTCGCCAGGTCTTACTCGCACTTCGTCATTTAATAAAACTTGCTCAATAGTAATATCTAGCTCTTTAGCGTCTCTTATCACTCTGGCGGTTTTAGCTTGTAAACCGATTAAACGCTTTATAGCTTCACTGGTGCGTCCTCGTGCTTTTACCTCAAGTGCTAAACCTAAGTTAATTAAACCAATGATCATCGCTGTCGCTTCAAAATAAACATGGCGAGCCATTTCAGGTAATGCTAACGGAAAAATCACCACTATCATTGAATACAGCCAAGCAGTACCCGTACCTAAAGCAATTAAGGTGTCCATATTGGCACTGTGGTTAACCAATGATTTATAAGCGCCAATATAAAAATGCTTTCCTGCAAAATACATAATTGCCGCGCAGAGCAAACCAACGACCAACCAAACTCCGCGTTCCAAATTAGAATTTACCGTCATGGGTCCGCCTAATAAGCTATACAGCATTAACGGCGCACCTAAACCTAAGCCAATCCAAGTTTGTAACATCAGCTTTTTATAGTATTTATTTTCAGCGGCCTCTTTTTCATTTAGTAGCTCCTCGTCACTGGTATCTTGAGCACTTTTTGCGTTATAACCAATAGACTCAACAGCTTTGATTAATTGTTGTGGGGAAATGTCCTGCTGCATTGTGATACTGACAGTTCGTAATGCAAAATTCATTTCGGCGTTTTTAACCCCGATAATTTCTTTCAAAACAGTTTCTATTTTACCAACACAACTGGCGCAACCAGCCCCTTCAATGAGAAGTTCTAGGGTTAATAATTCAGTTGCTCTTAACTTGTTTGTTGAGTGACTCATTTATGCCTCCTTTGTTGATAAGAGAATGACCACCGAATCACCTTATTGAACCTTTGACTCTAAGCCTTCAGCGAAATCTTCAATTAAATGACAAATTATTTCACTTGTTGGTGCTTTATTTGGCTTACTCTGCCAGTCAGCTATCGCTGACGTTAAACGACTTCTTAAGGCTAAGGTTTGCTGAAACTGACGCTCAGTTTCACGTGGTTTTTTCTCAATTAATGCTCTGGCGAGCTGACATGCACTGTGACCTTTGTTAGCTTCAACGAGTATTTTCTCTATATTTTTTACAGTAAACCTAGCTATACAGCGCTTATAATAAAACTCAACCTTTTTTGGTCTTTAATACTGTAAGACTTATACCTATTGTGAGCATTTTTATTGGGAAATAAAAAACATTACGGGTGTAATCCCAAACGGTATTGATGGTCACCATTAACATTTTTACTAATTCATTTACTTTCATGATGTTTCCCATGACTAATATTAGTTGGCAATTGCTTAAAGCATAAACCTATGAATAACAAATATCTCAAGGCTTTTTTTATGCTTCATTGGTTTTTATCGATGAGGAACGCCATAAATAAAATAATGCAGGTAAGACAAGTAATGTCAATATAACCGCACTGAAAACGCCGCCAATCATAGGTGCTGCAATTCGACCCATCACTTCAGAGCCGGTCCCTGTACCATACAAAATAGGTAACAAACCAATAAATATGGTCGCTGAAGTCATCATCACCGGACGAACACGCATACCAGCGCCATGTAAAACCACTTGAAGTACATCTTCTTTGGTAGTGGCAATATCTTTTTCGCGGTGCTCGCTGAGCATTTCTTGATAAGCTTGATTCAAATACACCAACATAATGACACCAACCTCTACCGCAACACCTGCTAGCGCAATGAAACCAACACCTACAGCCACTGAGAAGTTGTAGCCCTCTAGATACATTAACCAAATACCGCCCACCATCGCTAATGGTAAAGTACCCATGATCATCGCGACTTCAATCACATTTCTAAAGTTCAGATAAAGTAGTATAACAATGATAAATAAAGTGAGTGGCACAACATAAGCCAACTTAGCTTTAGCACGTTGCATGTATTCATATTGGCCTGCCCAGGCAATAGAGTACCCGGCCGGTAATTTCAATTGGTCAGCGACCACTTTCTGTGCAGCAACGACATAAGTCCCAACATCAACGCCGTCAATATCAACAAAAGCCCAACCATTTAAGCGAGCATTTTCAGATTTTATCCCCGGAGGACCATCCTCGATAATAATATTAGCAACATCGCCCAATGAAATACGTTGGCCATTAGGGGTGACAATCGGCAACAAAGATAATTGTTCAGGCGAATCACGATAGTCTTGAGGATAACGTAAACTCACCGGATAACGCTCTAAACCTTCAACCGTTTGAGTAACATTCATCCCACCAATAGCCGTGGCGATAACTTGCTGTATTTCAGCAATATTTAAACCGTAACGTGCGGCTTTTGCTCGTTGAATATCCACTTTTATATACCTGCCACCAGCAACACGCTCTGAATAAACGGACGCGGTGCCAGGTACATCTTTTAAAATCACTTCCAACTGTTTACCAATATCTTGAATAATATCGAGTCTAGGGCCAGCAATCTTGATTCCAACGGGTGTTTTAATACCCGTTGCTAACATATCAATACGTGTTTTAATCGGCATAACCCACGCATTAGTCACACCCGGCAGTTGCACTAACGCATCGAGTTCTTGTTTCAAACTTTCAGTTGTTACACCTTCTCGCCATTGGTCCTGAGGTTTAAACTGAATAAAGGTCTCTATCATGGTAAGAGGTGCTGGGTCTGTTGCAGTGTCGGCTCGACCAACCTTACCAAACACCGTTTTAACCTCAGGAACGGTTTTAATCAGCTTATCGGTTTGTTGCAGTAACTGCCGCGCTTGCCCTATTGAAATACCAGGGTAAGTGGTTGGCATATACATCAGACCTCCTTCATCAAGCGGTGGAATAAACTCACTACCGATTTTATCCAATGGATATATCCCAATAGCAAGAATTGCGAATGCTGCTGCTAGCGTCATCTTTGGAAAACGCAAAACGGTTTTCAACGCAGGCATATAGATAAAAGTTAATAATCTATTGACCGGATTTTTATGCTCAGGCAGCACTTTTCCTCGAATAAAATACCCCATAAGTACCGGTACTAAGGTAATAGCTAATACGGCAGAAGCCGCCATGGCATACGTTTTGGTAAAAGCTAGCGGGGAAAACATCCGTCCTTCTTGCGCTTCTAAGGTAAATACTGGCAGAAAACTCACTGTAATAATTAATAAGCTAAAGAATAATGCTGGCCCGACTTCACTGGCTGATTCACTGACGATTTGCCAACGATTTTCATTGGTTAAGGGCTTATCTTTCGGAAGAGCCTCTATGTGCTTATGCATATTTTCAACCATCACGATTGCACCATCTACCATTGCTCCAATGGCAATGGCAATCCCTCCTAACGACATGATATTTGCGTTTAGGCCTTGCCAGTGCATCACAATAAATGCCGTTAAAATTCCTACGGGAATACTGATAATGACAACAAGGGAAGAACGAACATGAAATAAGAAAATGATGCAAACTAACGCGATGACCCCAAATTCTTCAAGCAATTTATAAGCAACATTTTCGACTGCTCGTTCAATCAAGGCAGATCGGTCATAAACAGGCACTATTTCAACGCCTGCTGGTAGTCCTTTTTTCAGCTGTTCAAGTTTTTCTTTGACACGGTTTATCACTTGCTGAGCGTTTTCGCCAAACCGCATGACGACTATGCCACCAACCGTTTCACCTTCGCCGTTAAGTTCAGCGACACCGCGTCGCATTTGTGGCCCTGTGCCTATATCGGCAACATCTTTTAGCAGTAAAGGTGTGCCATTTTCGTTCACCCCTAGAGGGATATTTTCTAAGTCTTCGACACTTTTAATGTATCCCGTAGCCCTTACCATATATTCGGCTTCGGCCATTTCAACAACTGACGCACCTATTTCTTGATTACCTTGTTTAATCGCCATTTGAATATGTGAAAGTGGAATACCAAAGGCACGTAATTTATCGGGATCAATTCTCACTTGATACTGTTTAACCATGCCGCCCAGAGTAGAAACCTCTGATACACCCGGTACGGTTTGCAACTCAAACTTTAAGAACCAATCTTGTAAACTACGTAATTGGCTTAAATCATGTTGACCTGTTGGGTCTGTTAACGCATACAAATATACCCAGCCAACACCCGTAGCATCTGGGCCTAGTTGAGGGCGAGCATCACTGGGTAAATTTGGCGCAACTTGACTTAAATATTCAAGTACCCGTGAACGAGCCCAATAAAGGTCAGTATCTTCATCAAAAATAACATAAACATAAGAGTCACCAAAGAATGAATAACCGCGCACGGTAGCAGCCCCAGGTACAGAGAGCATAGCAGTGGTTATTGGATAAGTGACATGATCTTCAACCACTTGCGGCGCTTGACCAGGGTAACTTGTTTTGATGATAACTTGCACATCTGATAAGTCAGGTAGTGCATCAATGGGCGTTTTGCTAACAGAATACAAACCAGCACCAACAAGTAATAATGTCGCTAACAATACGAAAAATCGATTACCAACAGACCAACGAATAATTGCCGTGATCATGGTTATTCTCCTTGGTCGTTAGCAACATTTTTCATTGTTGCGTCAGCTTTAGTCATGGCCATTGCGCTGACAATAATAAAATTATTATCTCGAACTTCAAAGGTAAACATCACATAAGCATGCTTTGAAAATAAGGTCATATCAACCTTCTCATCAACAATGAAATCAACGGTGTCTGCTGCGCGTCCCCATTTTTCTATAGCTTCTCGGTTGAGAGTTACCATGCGATGATCGAGCATAGCCGAAACGACGGTTCCATTTACTGTTGCAGAAGAAACTGATGTCGACGAAACCTTGCTATTGCTTCCACTCATCTTCATTGATTTATCTTGGTCAGACACTTTCTGGGAAGCCTCTTTATCGGAAACTTCATAATACATGCGCTTAAAATCAGACGATTTACTTGACTCTGAATCGAGTAAAAATTGTGCAGAACTCACCACTTCTTCCCCATCGCTAAGCCCTTTAAGTATTTCAACACTTTCACTGCCATAACGTCCCACTAAGACCTCTACAGATTTGAAACTTCCCTCACCTAATGCAAGCACAACTCGGTCTTGCTTGCCTGTTCTGATCAAGGCCTCTTTTGGAATAATCAGCGCTTGTTCATCATCGGTTGTATGAATGGCAATTTGCGCAAACATATTTGGTTTAAATTCACCTTTTTCATTATCGAAGCGTAAACGTACTTTCACTGTACGTGTTTTAGCATTAAGCGTTGGATAGATATAATCCACTTGACCTTCCCATGTTCTGCCCGGTAAATAATCAAGTGTCATTGTGGCGGGTGTCGCCATTTTAACTTGCCCAGCTTGTCTTTCAAAAACTTCAGCTTCAACCCAAACTTCAGAAAGGTCAACAATTGACATTAACGTAGAACCTGGTTTTACAAATGAGCCTTCACGTATGTTAAGATTTTCAACAACGCCCTTTTGTGGTGAATAAAAGGTTATTCGCTGTTGAACTTTTTTCGTTTCTTTGAGTTTTTCAATAGCGACTTTAGAAAGCTGTAATGCCGACAATCTATTTTCTGCAGCCTTTATTAGTCGACTATTTTTTCTATCTACTGCTAATAATAATTCCTCTTGAGCATTCACTAACTCTGGAGAATATATATCATATAAAGGTTGATTGTTTTTAACACGATCGCCAACTGACTTAACATAGAGCTTCTCTATCCATCCCTGCACACGCGGGTTAATATGAACAAGTTTGTCTTCATTATAAGCAACATAACCCACAGTGTTTATTTCCGTATGTAATGACTTATAATTTGCTGTTACCGTGCGTACCCCTAAGTTATTAATAACATCTGGTAATATGCGAATGGTGCCTGCACCTTCATTTGGGCCGGCACCGCCATCATCATAGACAGGCACTAAATCCATTCCCATCGGCGACTTACCTGGTTTGTCTTTTTTATAATTTGCATCCATTGGTGCGACCCAATAAATTGGTTTTTTCTCTTGGGATACCATGGTGGTTGCTTGGTTAGTCTCTAGCGGCGTAATAAAGCGAGTGGCACTAAAAGTGAGAATGCCGCCGATTATTATGCCCAGAATTATTGGTTTTGCTGAGGTCGTTGTACTCATTATTCTTCTCCCCAAACAACCGTTTTTTTACGGCTACTGGTTAAATTCACGTTGTTTGTTTTTTGTGGTTTCGCTGCCATACCAAGATTACCTATAAACAGGTAGTTAAGTTCTAGCCGTATTTTTTGTTCTTCTACGTTAATGGTTAACTCGTCTATTTCGGCATTTAACACCGCGATACGTGAACGAACAACTTCTGAAAAGTCGCCATCATCATTGGTATAGGCAGTCAAAGAGGCTTCTGCTTGATCGTGTATTTGTGGTAATAATTGGGTTGTATACAAGTTTTGTCGGTCTTTTAAACGCAGTAATCTTCCTTTTGCACTCGAATAAGCACCAAGTAATTGTCGAAGTAAGAGTAACTTCTCTGTTTTCATCGCTTCGGTTTGAGATATCGCTGATTTAACTTCTTGGTCTTGTCGATTTTCAGTAAAAAGTGGCAAATCGAATGTCACACCAACAGAGAATAAGTCAGCTCGACTTCTGCCCATAGGATCATCCGTGCGATACCCGTAACTTGCGGTTACTCCCCATTCAGGCTTGTACTTTTGCTGTGCTAACTTGATGCCTGTTTTAGTAGCTTTTATCTTGTTTTCGAATGCCATAACAGACGGGTGGCTTAAGAAGTGTGCGATCAATTCACTTGGCTTTAGCCAACTTTCTTTGGTAGCTAAATCAGGAGTAAGTAACGCTATTTGGGGTAACTCTTGGCTGAGCACGATATTATGTAAAGTGTTGTTTAAAGAATAATCAGTGACTGAGTATGTTTCATCACCTGAGTTACTTCCCCTTGAAAACGTGGCTAGCCACTGAGAAAGCATTCCCTCATAGTGATTTTTCTGTTGTGCTAATTTATCTAACCTGTCATCTAAATAGGTCAACTCTAATTGTGCTCGAACAATATCTTGCTGACGTGTTTTACCTAAGGCAGATGAATAGCTTGCTGTTGCTACATCGGCTAACTGTTCAAATAACGATCTGTTTTTTCCAATTAGAACGATACTTTGCTGAATTCGATAAGCGTCTAACCATAAACTTCCAACCGTTACGGCGACCTTTGATTCCCTGTCTTTTCTTTGATAAGGAAACGCTTCACTTTGTATTTTAAGTTGTTGGCTTTTAATGGCTAAAGTATCTCCACGAGGAAACATTTGTGAAATGCCCACTTTAGCCTGTGTCATACCTTCTTGGCCAAAATCAAAACCATTCACCGGTAAATTTGCCAGAGTCACTGACACTTTGGGGTCTGGCAAAGTATTAACCGCCCTATTCATTGATTCAATAGCGCTTTGCTTATGCACATTCCCTGTTAACCAAGGATCATTTTTTTGAGCGGCCTTAACTGCCTTTGTAAAAGATAGCGGTGCGTTACTATTCTTTAAAGGCAACGGTGTAGCACTTGCTGATAAAAATGTAAAAGCTAGAATTCCTACAACAAATTTCATACAAAACGGTTGAACAAATTTATGCTTATTCATGAGTGTTTTTCCTTAACGGATTGACCATCACCATAGCCATAGCCAACGTGAGAAGTAGCGGCATAATGAGTAATGCAAGTACCTGACTTGTTGAGCAACTAGTCATAGCTTTAGCAAAAGAAGCGATTAATTTTAAGGTAACTTTATTTGAAGACATAACCCCTCCGAGAGGGATATTAATTAATATTTTTATTCATTAAGTTTGTTTTGAGGGGGATAAAGTCGTTATAAAAAACGACATCAAAAAAGCCTAATACAGTGTATCGTTACATAAATGCGCCAAAATTTGGACACAATGATGCTGTATTTAGCTTAATATGGGTGGGCGGTATAAAGACGATGGTTGTTGGCTTAATGCCAAATGAGAAAAGGAAAGTATTTTAAATGAAAAATTAACGATCGGGCCGTTATCTGTAACATTTCTCATCAATGCAATGATCATTGAGCACCCTCCTGTAAAGCAGTTACAGGTACTATCACAACAATCTTTCATCGATTTATCAGCAGCCTCTAATTCCTCAAAGCTGCCAGAAGCAACAACCATATTATGGTCACTGTGATCCATCATAGACATGTCTTGCGATTGCTCGTTCATTACCTTCATATTCATCATATGATAAGACATAATAGTCGACGCCATTGCCTGACCAACAAAGGCCATACAAGCGAGCAATACTATTAATGTTTTAGATAATTTAAAAGTCACAAGAACCTACAAACTATGATAATTAGCGTAAATGATTGCATAACCTATATTTATATTCAATAAAAATAAGGTGATGTTTTAAAACAGCAACGTGATCAAATGATGATTACTGTTACTTAGATTTAATCAACACGTTATTTCAAATAGCTTTTAAGGATGGAAATACAACGGGGTTAAATCTCTATAAGCATACCGTGAAAGGTATTGGTGTGCTCGAGATAGCTTTAATTAGCCCTTACGATGAGAATTATTTTTCATGAAACATATTAACGTAAAAATTATATTCATTGGAGTTTACAAAGTGTTCAACATAGTCATTCTCGCATTAGCATTAAGTATGGATACATTTTCGGTATCAATAGGTTTAGGATAAAAATGCACGAAAAAAACCACCTCGCTTGCGGTTATGGCTGGGTTATACTTTGGTATTTTTCAAGAATTAATGCCTTTATTAGGTTATATGGGCGGTATAGGTCTTTTTAGTTGGGTTGGGATTTATGCACCTTGGATAGCATTTTTCTTACGGGTATTAATTGGTGGAAAAATGATTTACGAATCGCTTTCTAAAGGCATAGAAGAAGATATCGCTAAAATTACCCATAGGATCATGTTGGTGCTTGCTATAGCAACCAGTATAGATGCAATGGCGGCAGGATTTTCTTTAACGATACTTGAGGTCAATCCGTTTATTGCATGCGCGACAATCGGTATTACCACATTGTTTTTCAGTGCTATTGGTGTTTTTATTGGCGCAAGAAGTGGTACATGGCTCGAAAGTAAATCAGAGTTATTAGGAGGTATAGTACTGATATTAATTGGACTAAAAATGTTGTTTATATAATTTATAATTTTGGGCTTATTTACCTATTAATGTTGTAAATTAACGCTCATATATCATCCAAAGTTTATAATAAACCGCGTTACAAGTGGCATTATCGTCCATAACACCATCTCTATTACAATCTGAACCCGTAAGAGATTTAACAACATCTGTGCCATAGATAGAGACATCGTCTTGATCAGGTTGAACAATAATCGTCACTTTAGGTGATTTTTCAATGAAATCGGCAACATTTTTATATAAGGCAAATTCTTCTTTTGAAATAACCTCGCTTATATCAATTTTTTTTAATTCACCCGCATCAGTGTTGCTTGAAAAAAGCCCTAACACGCTGACAATAAAAGCACTGAAAATTTTCACATAACGCTCCTAAAAAGAATAATGATTATACCAACCTCTAGTTAAGCTTCGCTCAATAATTTTTATTTATTTCACTAATAGTTAGTGAGATTGATCAAGCGGGTAAATTTCAAAAACTCACAGCCCAACTTAAACTTTTGATTTGTAAGTGTTTATTTTTTGGCGTGATATTTGCTAAATTGATCTCATCTTAATGAGGAAGAGAACTATAATGCTATTGGATATTCAATCACTTAGTCATCAATACCAAGATGGCAAAAATGCAAAATTCGCCATAAAGTCGCTGTCATTAAACGTTGTACCTGGAATTTTAGGTTTGTTAGGTCCTAATGGTGCAGGAAAGTCTACCTTAATGCGTATTCTTGCAACGATCACAAAGCCTAGCCAAGGGAAAATTCTATGGCAAGGACAAAATATTATCAAGTCACCGCAGTTATTGCGTAACGAACTCGGTTACTTACCACAATATTTCGGTGTTTATGACCAGTTGTCAGGTACTGAGTTTTTGCAATATATGGCCGGGCTAAAGGGATTAAATGAATCTTTAGCCAAGCAAAAAATTGAAGATTTACTTAATAAACTCAATCTTACACATGCCGCACATTTACCATTAAAAGGCTATTCCGGTGGTATGAAACAACGTATTGGTATTGCACAAGCTTTACTCAATGATCCAAAGTTACTGATTATCGACGAGCCAACTGTTGGCTTAGATCCGCAAGAGCGTGCAAATTTTCGCCAGCTATTAACTGAGTTAGCCGATGATCGTTGCATTATATTTTCAACGCACATAGTAGCAGATGTTTAATCGATAGCCGACCGTATTGCTATTATGCAAGCGGGACAATTAATTCAGTCAGCAACGCCAAGCGCACTGCAAGATAAAGTAGCGAATAAGTGCTGGCACCTCACCTGCAATGTCAGTGAATTAAAAAAAGTTCAGCACGACTTTATTATTAGTCACAGCGTACGAAAAGAAAACAAGGTTGAATTAAACATTGTCGCTGACTATTGCCCTGCTGCTCGAGCAACGTCAAGAGCACCATCACTAGAAGATGCCTACCTGTACTTTACCAGTAATAAACGTGCTCAAACTGATCTGTCGAGGGCATGTTAATGAGTCAGTTATGGCAATGTATTCTCGCCGACTTTAAACAACGAACGCGCCAACAAAGTTTTGTTGTTACTTTGCTGGCAATGTCGGTATTAACCTTACTTTTTTTCCCTTCTCTAGATGATCAATATCAAACGCTAGTGGTCAATGGTTACCGAGGTATTTATAACAGTGCTTGGCTCGGTATTTGTTTGGCAATGTTAAACGTTTTATTTCTACCACTCATCTGTTTTTATCTGGTCAAGAATGGGCTTGAATTAGACCGACAATCAATGACCAGTGAGCTTATTGCAGCAACGCCTATTAACAAGCTCACTTTTTTATTTGCAAAATGGTGTACTAATGTACTCATTTTAGTTTCTATCGTGATGGTTATGTTGATCAGTTGTATTTTACTTCAGCTCTACTACGGAGAAAGCTATCAAATAGACCTTTGGGCGTTAGCCTGGCCACAATTAGTGTTTGTATTGCCAATGCTATTAGCGGTTGCTTCATTAGCGATAATGTTTGAAACAATTAAATGGCTTAAAAATGGCTTGGGTAATGTTGTTTATTTTTTCTTATGGACCGGTTCGATTATTCAATCCATTGAAAGTGTTTCAGGAATAGGCGCAATACTTTCTCAACTAGATACAGAGGTTGCAGAACGTTTTCCGCTACAACAAGGCTCAACACATATCGGCGTTACCATAGTCAATGAAGTAGAAACCGTTAACACTTTTATTTGGCAAGGCATAGAACCATCAATTTCGAACCTGTTGGGTATCATACCTTTACTGATTATTAGCTTGAGCTGCTTTATAATTGCAGTGATATTTTTTGATCGTTTTAGTCAACATTCACTTACCGAAAACAAACAGTCGTCAAAATTAGTTAACTTCTTAAACACACAAGTGATCAGCCGACTTGATATTCCTTTTTATTTGCTAACCAAGCATTACGCTTTTACACGTTTATTACGATTAGAGCTAAAATTATTACTCAAAGGCCATTCAACTTACTGGGTAATGGGACTTTTAACATTAAACATCATACAGTTGTTTATTAGTCAGCAATTATTGGTCAACGTATTTTTGCCGCTTTCATGGTTGTGGTGTGTTTTAGTCGTTTCGCAGCTCGGACAAATAGAGAAACAAGCGAATACTACCGAATTAATAACCTACAGTAAAAAGTCAGCAATACAGCAAAGTTTAGCCAGCTACTCTTCAGCATGGGTGTTATTGACAATGGCAAGTTTAGGAAGTGCACTTAGATTTGCGGCAATGTCCGAGTGGCTGTTAATCATTCAATTAATTATAGCTATTTCATTTACCGTATCACTTGCCTATTTTTGTGGTGCATTTACTGGCACAAAACGTATGTTTGAAGTGCTATACCCAGCAATTTGGTATGTGGGACCGATTCAAGCAGCGTTATATCTAGACTTTTTTGGTGTTAATAGCCAAGTAAGTTGGCAAGCAGAAACACCTTACTATTTTCTCGCCATTTCAATAGCTTTACTTGTCTTAACGGTGAGGAATAAAAGTGTGCGTTAATTATGTCGCGCTTTAACCATGTTAACCTGTTAGTTCTTTTATTAATTTAAGCCCCTTTAGAAGGCACTTAATATTTAAACATGATAACGATTGAACTCGTCAGCTGTTAGCCTTAACATTCGGTTGATGCGTTCAATGCCTATTCAAATTAAAACTATCGCCTCTTGAACAATGCTAACTTAAACACTGACCACCGAAACATATTCACCTAAGAAATCAAGGGAGCCATTTGTGCCATCTTCTTTTACCCGTAAACTGCCCAACGTAGATACCAGTATTTTCACTGAGATGTCGATGATGGCAAATCAACACCAAGCCATAAATTTATCTCAAGGCTTTCCTGAGTTTGACACGCCTGCTTTTTTAAAAGATAAAATTAATCAGGCGATCAATGAAGGAAAAAATCAATACTCCCCTTCAAACGGTTTGCCCGATTTATTAACGCAAATTGCAGAAATGGTACATAGGCAATATCAATCGCATTTAACTGATGAAAAAAAACTCAATGGTCTAAACAATATTACCATTACCTCAGGTGCTACCGAGGCATTATGGGTTGCGATTCAAACGCTGATCAGCCCAAATGATGAAGTAATTATTTTCGATCCCGCCTACGACTCTTATGAACCAGCGATTGAACTTGCCGGAGGCACGTGTCGACATATTGCACTTGCTGCGCCAAGTTATGCCATAAATTGGCTATTAGTTGAACAAACGATTAATACAAAAACACGTGCCATTATTATTAATAGCCCACACAACCCAACAGGTTCAATATTAAACGCATCTGATTTACGTACGCTACAAGCTTTGGTTGAGAAGTACGATTTATATGTCATTAGCGACGAAGTTTACGAACACATGACCTTTGATGGTTTACGCCATGAGAGTGTTTTACGTTACCCTGATTTATTTAAACGTGCCTTTGTTGTTTCTAGCTTTGGTAAAACCTTTCATTGTACTGGTTGGAAAATGGGCTATTGCGCCGCACCCGCTGAACTTACAGCCGAATTTAGAAAAATTCATCAGTACGTTACCTTTTGCTCATTCACGCCAGCACAAATTGCTATTGCACAAATGTTGAAAGAACAACCATCACATATCACTGCGTTAGCCAGTTTCTATCAGCAAAAAAGAGATTTACTCATAAAAGCCTTAAAAGACTCTCGCTTTACCCTGCTTCCATCAAAAGGCACTTACTTCTTATTACTAGATTATTCAGCTATATCAACGTTAAATGATCGTGATTTTTGTATATGGTTAACCAAAGAAATAGGCGTTGCGGCTATTCCACTGAGTCCGCTTTATCCCGCAGAACATAGGGAAGCTTATCATCAAGAGCATAAAGTGATACGACTGTGTTTTGCTAAAAATGACGAAACCTTACTAAAAGCCGCAGGAATATTATGTCAACTTTAACCATAGCCGCAGTACAGTTTAATATTCATTGGTTAGACCAACAAGCCAATTTAAAGCAATTAGAACAGCTGATCCGCGATCACTTTATTGACAATACGGCTGTCGACTTATTATTACTCCCAGAAACATTTTCAACCGGTTTTTGTATCAACAGAGAAGACGTGCAAGAACCAGAAGATGGTGGCATGGCTTTAGTCTGGTTAAAAAAAATGGCAAAGCAATACAACTGTGTCGTCGCGGGTACGGTGTTAGTGAGCCAACACGATAAAAAGGTCAATCGTTTTTATTGGGTGTTTGCTGATGGAACCGTTGAACATTATGATAAACGTCATCTTTTTCGTTTAGGTAAAGAGCAAGACCATGTAGAACAGGGCCAAAACAGAAAAGTGATCACGATTAACGGCATAAAAATACTGCCATTAGTTTGTTATGACTTACGCTTTCCTGTTTGGTCGAGAAACCGTCAAGACTATGATTTAATGGTTAATGTTGCTAATTGGCCGGCCCCACGACGTCATATTTGGGACACGTTATTAAAAGCACGTGCAATGGAAAATCAAAGCTTTGTTGTGGGGGTTAATCGCGTTGGTGCAGACGGCAATAATGTTCCTCACTCAGGTGGAACAACCATCATTAATTTTGACGGTGAAAACATACTTAGTGCCACTGATAATCAACAAAAAATCATTGCCACACAGCTTGATTTTAGCAAACTTGAAAAATTTAAAGCTAACTTCCCTGCCTTTTTAGATGCGGATGAATTTGAGCTGAAATAGATACGTCTAAAGAGTCTGTTAGATTTACTCTATGCTGTTGAGTCTCTGAATAAAAATAGCGTTTAGCGCGTAATCCAGCATAAATTATAACAATGAATACTGAAATTCGTATTCATTGTTATAAAGTTTTTTCGTTATTCCCTTTACTCTTTATCAAGCCCCATACAATTAGCGTAATAAGTAACCGTTGCTGGCCAATCAGAAAACACACCAACAACACCTACATCCTTTGCTAAAACATCTAACAATATAAGTACATCACCTTCGTTATTTATTGCGTCGGATATACTTTGATAATACCACCCACCACCATTGGCTAATAAGCCTGAACGTTCAAGCGACCATGCAATAATGTTAAGTTCAGCGGCTTTAGCTGCTTTAGCATATTCAGAAGGTATAATTTCACCTGCTGAATTTAAGGTCACCAACATCCATAAAGGTGGCGCTATATACTCAACACCTTGGCTTTTTAACTGGTCCATACTTGGGGTCCAAGTTTCTGGATTTTGCGGATCAAAACCAGCCTCACTATTTCTACCATCAAGAAATACCGCTTGTTTAGCAAACGCTGAGTCATTCGCTATCCAATATTCAACATCTTTAAGATTAAATGATTGTGGGTACACTTGAGATGCTGGCACGCCAGCAACTATGTATTCGTCGAGCATTTTTTGCGCATAATCTGCTTGACTAAAGTTGTCAAAGGGCATTTGTACGCTAGCGGCCTTTAATTCAGGTGTCATTTTAACACCGGCATTTTTGAACATGGCGATACTTTCAGCATGCGTTATTAATGTTCCTGTACCTGAGTAAAGGTCAGTACGCCAATCAGGTGTGCCTCGCATGTATTCTTCTACGGTAGTTGCTTGTAAGTTCGCACCATCCATCTTACCTTTAAGTGCTTTAAATTGGGCAAGCGTAATATCACTTGTACAGCATTTGGCGGTAGCTAATGCGCCATTGGCTAGGTCTGCCGGAGAGAATGGCTGTGAACATTGAGCCGCGAGCTCTGGTATGGCTAGAATATTAGTTGTTGTGGCTAAATCACATTGAGAGTGACGACACACTAAGGCCTTGTCTGAGGTAAAGGTAACATCACATTCAACAATACCAGCACCAGAATCAATGGCAGCTTGATAAGACTCTTTGGTATGTTCTGGGAAGAGCATAGAAGCGCCACGATGTCCTATTGAGAAATCAGAACGGTAAAACGTATTATCTTTACACTGCTCAAGCTTAGTTTTTAATTCACTGTTTTTCATTTCATTAATTAAAAATAAGGGTCTTACCCCTACTTGAGCAACCACTTTAGCCGCGACTTTAGCTACGGCTTCGTTATTAAATTCAAGAGGAACTGCATCAACGGTATTATTGTCACTATTGCACCCTGTTTGAAAAAAAGCCGCCGTTAACGCCAGTAAAACCCAATGTTTTTTTGGAAAATAAGTTTGCATAACTGTTCCTTGTATTGACGCTTTATAAAATGAGTAACAAAATTTTTAAAATATAATTGAAGTTCGTGTCATGCTAGGTGAGTATTGTGGCAATTTAATGATGTATTTGTGACGAACTAACGCTAAAATTTTCCGTGGTAACAGGTATTTAACACCACTCTTTCATGATGTGTTATTGGGTTGTCATCGCGGTGTTACCCACTAAATATAAACATCAGCAATCAATTTCTTCTGAAATTATGCGTGTCAATATTGAAGATATTGACAACTAAAAGTTTAAAGTCACGCTTAATATCTGATAATATTTAATCAATTAACTCCTTTTAACTCATTGAAATAAAATAGACACTACCTATGAAAAATAATAAAAACATCATTGCTGGCCTTTTTATAATCATAACGCTAGCCGCTTGTAATCCCATAGATCCCGCCCTAAAAACGGCAGACAAATTTATAACAAAACAAACGTTAGATAAAACTGACCCTGCTTGGAAAACCACGTTACGTAAACCGCCACTACTTACCTTTACACCAGGTAAAGATTACTTTTGGGAATTGCAAACAAACCAAGGTAATTTGACTATCAAGCTTTTAACCGATTCTGCACCTATGCATGTTTCTAGTACTATTTATTTAACTAAACTGGGGTTCTATGACGAGTTAACTTTTCATCGTGTTATTCCTGGTTTTATGGCACAAGGTGGTGACCCTATGGGTAATGGTACTGGCAACCCTGGTTATAAATATGATGGCGAGTTTAAGAGCGACATAAGTCATAGTGAGGCGGGTATATTAAGCATGGCAAATTCAGGTCCAGGTACTGACGGTAGTCAGTTTTTTATTACTTTTTTACCTACGCCCTTTTTAGATGGTAAACATACTGTTTTTGGTAAAGTCGTCACAGATTTAGAGGGTAGCTTAGCTAAAATTGAAGCCTTAGGTAGCCGAGGAGGTAAAACTAAAGAAACGGTTAAAATTATTAAAGCATCAATCCGTATAGCAGACAGTAAATAAGATGACTTAAAAATATCTGAACAGCAACAAAGCGCCCCATTCTTTTTTACGAAAGGCGATATAAAACAAAAAGGCGCCCGCTATAACTAAGGTCTTTCAATACATTTACTCCTGCAAGTCAGGTTTATTATCTTCTACAGAGAGTAAACCTGACTCACCTTGTTTAATTTTTTAGACATTTTTGACGTTTAGCCTGAATATCTAACAAACCAGCTCATTTAAAGCACTTTTCTTTGAATTCATTGAATAAAATATATACTCTTTATGGATAATTTAAGTTCGCTTAAAAAATTATTATAACAACTCAGCGTTTTTTAACAGGAGCATACAAGTAAATGAAGCGACTACTCGCGTTATTCCTCATCTCTGGCAGTTGTGTTGGTCAAGACTATCTTAACCAATACACCAGTCATGCTGAGATGTTAGAACAGTTAAAACAACTGGGTGTAAAAACTCAGCAAATAGGGTCTTCTCGCTCGGGGAAATCGATAGTTGTGGCACAATTTGGCGATGAAAAGTCACCCGCTGTACTGGTTACCGGAAACGTTGATGGTGATTATTTGGTAGGTACTGAACTTGCTATGCGTCTTATTGAAGATCTAAAGTCAGGCAAAGTAGAGCGAAATGGCAAGAGTATATTTATTGTGCCAATGCCCAACCCCGACGCAACAAATTTTATGCTGGGTAAAAATGGCTATTCAACCACGTTTAATCATTTAGAAACAGATGACGACAACGACTTAAAGACAAATGAAGATGGCCCTAACGATCTCAACAACGATGGTTTTATTTCCCAACTTAGGATCACAGACCGTTCAGGTTTGTACAAACCCAGTGAACAAGCGCCAAATTTATTAGTTAAAGTAGACCCATTGAAAAACGAAGAAGGTCAATACCGAGTACTCAATGAAGGCAAAGATGACGACGGCGATGGCCAATTAGACGAAGACGGCTATGGCGGAGCAGCAATAAATAAAAATTTCACCTACAACTACGACTATTTTGGTGTTGGCTCTGGTGTTAATCAAGCATCTGAACCTGAAACACGTGCCTTGATTGATTTTGTGATCGATCATCAAAATATTTTGATAACGGTTAACTTTTCTAAATACGACAATCTGCATGAAAACTGGCCAGCCAAAAAAGTAATAGTCAGCGAATATAAACGCCCACTAGAAGCTTTCGATAAAATGCCTAAAGAAGATGTTGACAGTTATAAGTTATTTTCTAACTTATGGCTCGAAGATCATAAAGACTGGACAGTAAGCGCCAAAAACCGTGGACAAGGTACTTTTCACGACTGGGCCTATTTTCATGGTGGCAGGTGGTCTATAGCGACTAATGGTTGGAATTTCAAACAAATAACCATTGCAAAAACGAGTGAAGACAAAAATAAAAACGATACGGATGTTGCAGAAAATAAAGACGATAACAAAAAGAGTACAGACGCGAAAATCTCTGATACCAAAGAAAGCCGTTTGGTTGCTAATGCTAAAAGTAAAGGGCTTCAAGGCGCTGTAGTGCCGTGGACAAAAATAGCTCACCCCGACTTTGCTGATGAGCAAGTAGAAGTGGGCGGATTTCGACTTGCCTACTTGAACAACCCTGATGTTGCTGTTTTTGCCCAGACGAAGAGTTCAGAATACGTTACTTCATTAACCACGTTATTTCCTAAACTTAAAGTCAGTCAAAGCGTTGAAAAGCTCGGCAACGATCTTTACCGAGTCACCTTAAAAATCAAAAATACTGGCAAACTGCCAACACAAAGTGCAATGGGAAAGCTAACGCGCTGGATGCTACCAGTAAGAGTTCAATGGAATTTACCTAAAGAAAACTTTATTGGCGGTTCCAAGCGGACATTATTAGCGCCTATTGAGGCTCATGGCGGACAACAAGAAATCAAATGGCTGATCAACACCAAAGGGCATCGTAATGCCTCATTTGAAATATCTTCACCGGTCATCGATGCAGTAAAACAAACCGTTAAGTTTGGAGCTTAATTATGAAAAAAATAGTGCTCATCGGTATTTTAACCGTCACGGCTTTATTAAATGTAACGGCACAAGCCGCAGATAAACTTACCGGTTTACAAGCGTTAGGTGCCCCTCTAGACCCTAAAGTAGATATACGTTGGAATCGTTTTTACGACTCAGAAAGTACGATAAAAATACTTAAAAAAATAAATAAAGCCTACCCAAAACTTACGCGACTGGCCTCTATTGGTCAGTCCTTTGAAGGGCGTGATATTTTTGTTATCAAGATCACCAATTACAACAACGGCGATGATACAACAAAACCTGCAATGTATATTGATGGCAATATTCATTCTAATGAAATTCAAGGAACAGAAGTCTCTCTTTATACCGCTTGGTTCTTAACGGAAAGCTACGGTAAAGTGAAATGGATAACCGAACTGCTTAACGACAAAGCCTTCTATATAGTGCCAACCATAAACCCTGACGGACGTGATTGGTTTATGAATGAAGCAAATACCGCGCACTCTCCTCGCTCTGGCATGGTTCCCACTGACAACGACCTTGACGGTGAAATAGATGAAGACGGTCCAGAAGATCTCAATAATGATGGCCACATTACTAGCATGCGTATCAAAGATACGGTACGTGGTACGCATAAAGAAGACGAAAAATACCCCGGCTTAATGGTGCGTGTTGCTGAAGGTCAAACGGGCGATTATCGTATGTTAGGCGCTGAAGGATATGACAACGATGGTGATGGCCGTGTAAACGAAGATGGCAAAGGGGTTTACGAATATGATCCTAATCGTGACTGGGCAAATGAATGGGAGCCTGCTTATATTCAAAGAGGTGCACGTCGTTATCCTTTTTCATTAAAAGAAACCAGTGCCGTTGCGAAATTTGTTAAAGCTCACCGTAACATTGCTGCCGCTCAAAGTTACCACAATGCTGGCGGTATGATTTTACGTGGCCCCGGTAAAGCAAATAACAAATACACTCGTTCTGATATTGGCGTATACGACTTTATTGCCAACCAAGGTGAACAAATATTGCCAAATTATCGCTATCTTGTTGCTTGGAAAGATCTCTATCAAGTTTACGGTGGTGAGTTTGACTGGTTTTATGGCAACAATGGCATAATGGCATTTACCAATGAACTGTGGACTTCTGCTAACATGTTTCGCCCAAACGACAAAACACGCGACAAATTGGGTAATCAAAATCATAATTTCAACACGCATCTTTTATTTGGTGATGCGTTTGTGCCTTGGACTAAAGTAAAGCACCCTATTTATGGTGATATTGAAGTAGGCGGTTTTAAGAAAAATTTTGGTAGAACACCCCCCTCTTTTCTTTTAGAGGAAGAAGCACACCGAAATATGGCCTTTACCTTATTTCATGCCTACCATATGCCACAACTAAAAGTGACACGTTCGTCAACACGTAAGCTCAGTAACGGTTTGTATGAGATCACGGCTAACATTGCAAATGAAAGAGCAATACCGACACGCTTGTCACAAGATGTTAATAACAACCTGTCTTTTGAAGACCGTATATCTATAGTATCTAAAGACTTTAAAATATTAAGTGGGTTAACGGTCATTAGTGAGGGGGCGAACACGCATACTGACCACGACTTAAACCCAGCGACAATTAAAGTAGCAACTATTGCTGGGCATTCAACAACCGTCGTTAAGTGGATTGTTGATGGCAAAGGCAGTTACCAGGTAACAGTAGACTCAGAAAAAGGAGGGAAAGACAGCAAAACCTTTACTTTCTAGCCATAACGCTGACTAGGTAACGTTAATTAATAAACCGGCCTATGCCGGTTTTTTAATAAATGTTCACAAATTCTTTAGCGTTTATTTACGATAAACAGCGAATATTGCTTTGCCTATATCCGCAATGGCTTTATTACGTTGGGCGAAAGTGGCATCGGTCTGCGTTAAATAAATACTAATAATTAGCGGTGTTCGTTTATCAGACCAAACAACAGCGGTAATTCCTCTGGAACCAAAGCCCCCAGAGCCTGAACGGTCTGCAATGAACCAATGTTCAGGGAGTACCGACCGCAATAAACTCCCCGTAACTTTGTTATCTATCATCCATTGCTTGAGTTGCACTTTTGAATCTCGAGATAATACATCACCAAATAATAAGGTATGCAAACTTTTCACCATTGCATTTGGGGTTGTGGTATCTCTTTTATCGCCATCAAGTGCTTCATTTAATTCAGGTTCAATTCTATCTAACCGAGTGAATTCATCGCCAATAGCACGCATAAACTGCGTTAAAGCTTTGGGTCCATCAATACCTTTAAATACAATATTGGTCGCGGTATTGTCACTCATGATCATCGCTGCTGAGCATGCCTCCTTTAACGAGATTTTTTCACCAACAAGCTTTTTTGTTATCGGCGACCAATTAATCAAAGAATCTGTGGTTATAACGGTAGCAGTATCAAAAGATTGTAATCCTTTTTCAACATCAGCAAGTAATTTTGCGCAGGCAAGTACTTTAAATGTGCTCATTAATGGAAATTTAGTATTGCCATTATAATCCCATGAGTCATTGGCTTTTACATCATAAATAGAAACACCTATACGAGCGCCAAGCAGGTGTTCTTGTGCTTCTATTTGCTCTAAAATTGTATTAGCTCGAGCACTACCCGCCAACCCAATATGAATCAAGAAACTGAGTAAGAAAGCGTTGCAGATAGAAACTTGCGCTTTAAAAATAAAGGTCATTATCTTCACTCTCGTGTCTGCATATTCTTGTAGGGTTAAACACTTTTATTTACACAGTATTTTTCAAAGCTATTATCTGTGCAACTACGATTAACTAACTAGGTCAGTAACACGCTAAGTAATGGTTCGTGTAATTGACTAGGAACAAGCACAACCGCAGCTTGATCCGTGTAAGCAAGTTGTTATAAGCGGATTAATTCAATCCCACATCATGTATTATCCATTGCAATTGAGGGTCATTATTAGAAAGGTAATCATCAATTGAAACTTCAATGGCAACATCTGGGTATAACGCATCATTTTTGTCATTACCAAAATGATATAACCGCTTTGAATACGTTACCCCTAGTGTAGAATTTGGTAACGTGAATTGTCCCATATCTTGATATCCTGAAGGTTTAGCACCGGTAGGCTCCCCCACTAACTTTGCATTCAATAGTTGTGAGAATTGGGCGGCATTACTCATTGCAGCTGAGAAGGTAGCATGATCAATAAGAACATAAACGCCTGATTTCCAATCAATGCTATCCGCCAACACAAGCAGTTCAGCAAGTTTTAAACCGACAAAAAAATTACCTCCATAATTTTCTCTAAGATCTATTATCAACTTTTCTGACGCTTGTTCATTAATGAAAGAAAGTAAATCTTCAGCCAATGATCCCATGTTCGATATTGAGGTGTAACGACGAAACTTAACATAAATTATTTTTTTATTTTTTGACGCCCCAAACCAAAGATTGTCGTTTAATTTTTCCTCTACAGGAAATAAAGAGTAGTTTTCAATTGAGAGATAAGCGTTATATTCGTTTGAGTGATGAGATTTTAATTGCTGTTTTACTCGCTTTTCACCCACTTTAAATGTGAACCAAGCGTGATCTGTATCGTTAATAATCCCTAAGCCATTAAGCAGTTCAGCTTTGGGAATATACTCTGCTGCTCTTACTTGTGTTGAGTATTTGTTTTCAGAGAAAGGCGTGAGTTGAGAAAATAAAAGATAAATTTCTTCTGCTTGAATACCGTCAATTGTTTCAAGTTTAGCGCCAAGAAGGTGTTTAAAATCTTTTGTTGTTTTAATAACATAAAGCTTTCCTTGCATCATTTTTAATTGAATAGGAAAACTTTTTAGATTAGCTCCCCATAAAGGTAATGATGTATGCCCGTCGCCAATGCTGTGTGTTAACTTCATTAATTGAACTAAAATCTGATTGTTCGTTAACGTCGCTAAAGTGCTTTTCAGATGCATTATTTTTTTATTAAATGCTTGCTTGGAAATTGTATGATAAAGGTCTATGTGCTTCTCTGTTAGCCTTTGAGAGTAAACATCAAGATCATCTTGCCAGTTTTTAATCTCTAAATTGGTTAAGCCATAACAGTTTAACGAAAATATTGATAATAAAAATAAAAGGGGAAACCTCACACTATATTCCTTTAGCCATATAACAGCCATTAGTGGATAAAATCGCTGGCTAAAATGTATGCAGGCAGTAAAAGTAGCCCGCGATACTTTTAACACGTAAAATTTTTGTTAGGATTTTATGACAGCCAATCCCTGCAAGCTTATTGATGTTAGCCTTCGAAATAACACCAGCTATAATAATATGCATTGCAGAATTAACGACATACTCTATTTTGCACCTGCTCACTCATTTTTCACCACCCATTGGAAATACTTCACTGTAAAAACGGTGTTAGGTGTTTTGCTTAATGTTATATATACACACAACATGATAATTGCCAGTAGAGAAGACTATCACAGTACGTTGTTAAATATCATCCATGCGGTGAACGGCGTGCATAAGTTGTTGAGACTTTAGCTGTTGAAATTCAATTAAATTCTCAAGATGGGTTTTAACGGTTTCGCTTGAAACTAGCCCCTTAATAAGAAGTAACCACTCACTTAGCTGGAATCTTATTTCTGTGGTCATATCAAGCACAATATCAATACTCACATCTGGCTTTGCTTTAAAACTATTAATACGCGCTGATATCTGATGTTCAATATCCTCGTCAAGCCACGTACTGAGCACGCCAATAGATTCATCGCTAATTAATTTCTTAATGCCTTGAATATTCTCTGCCTGTTTCTCAATGACATAATGAAGAAAAATACGTGTTCGTTCATCTTTGGTGTTTTCTAAAAAACAGCTATATAAACCATTCAATTCTTGATTGATTTCCATTACATGTTCATATATTTCTTTTAATTGATGAAATCTCATTTGATGCTCCTTAACGTTATAATAAGCCTTATCGCTTTGTCGTAGCGTAGTTAAATCTTGACCTAAATTTAACCGTTTAAATTTGCGATAACATTTAATTAGTAGCTATATATTAAGATTTAAGCAAGTTTTGTAGGATGGGGTTTGTGGTTGTATACAACGTAGCAACACGCTTTGTCGTATCCATTGACTGCTTAATAGCAAAAGCCGCTAATGCTGACTCATGAAAGCCACTTAAAATTAAGTTTCTTTTACTTGGATAGTAGTTTAGGTCTCCAACAGCATAGTTCATTTCAAAGTTCCAATTAGCTATGGGTCCAATTTTGACGAGAGACCAAACATAACAAGTAAATGATCAACATCAACCGTTCTTTTTAAGCCTGAAGACCGAACAATAGGCTTGCTTAGTGAGTCTCCATCTTTCGTATAATCAAAGACCTGGCCGTTTAAAAATTGCATATCGTAACTTGTACATAGCTGCTCTATTTTATTAATACTCGCTGCAGATGCTCTAAAATTAGTACTTCTGTGAATCATCAGAACACTTTGTGCAATGGGCTGTAATATAAGTGCCCAATCAAAAGCGCTACCACCACCTTAAACAACAACATTTTTATCTTTATATAAAATTTTTTCTTTCACTTTATAAAAAGTTGACGGTTTTCAAACTCTTTTATTCCCTTCACTTTTAAACGAACGGGTTCAAAAGCGCCACTTCCTGTGGCAATAATTACTGACTTACATTCAAGTAAAATACCTTTTTCTGTTTTGATAAAACTAAATTTTATCTTTCTTTATGAATCTCTATAGCTTTTTTAACGCATCAGTTATCGATTCGCCTGAAGGCATAGGAATAGCAGGAATATCATAGATAGGTTTGTCTGAATAAAGTTATGAACACTAGCCCCCAAAGTTTCGAAATACTATCAACAACTACCGCTTTAAGGCCTTGTAAACCTAATTCAAATACTTAAAATATTCCAACAGGACCTGCATCAATAGATACATTTGTATGTACCTTATTGATACCCCTACGTAATGCATGTCAATTGCATGTTACTGACCATTTCACAAACGCCCGTATTTATTTTTTCACAGGGATTTATGCTGACAAAATGATTTTTAAAAAGAGAAACTAAAGCCAATTGACGACTTACCCCCATATTTTAAAGTCTACTCAACTTTTTGGGCTTGGCACATTTTAAAATATAATAATCCAGATTTATGTTTAAAAATATGTAGAGCACTAATAGGAAAACATATGCACTTAACTGGCCATACAGACTATAAAATGATAATTTTTATCTATCTTTCTTGCTCTTTTGGCAAAAAATAGCGTGCACAAAACAACTATTTTCTAGTAAAAGGAACGAACTGCAAGGAATAAAACTAGCGTGCCAGAATTAAGGCCCACCTAGCGTGATCCACTCGATTAGTTCGCTAGAGTTTTTCAAAGCGAACTGCCTTTTAATCAGCCTCCCAGATGTATCAAAGAGTAAAATCTCCGCAGCGCTGGCTTGGTGTTCAGCGATAAGCTGGTCTCCCTCTGGGGTGTTAATTTTGGCGATTAGAAAGAGAACTTGGTCACCAAGATCATCACGAGCTTTATTCATCTGTTCAGTCTGGCTTATGCTAACTACAAGGTTTGGATCATAGATAAACACTAGAGCCGGCAAGCCGGTTCCTATTTGCTCGTGAGTCATCTTAAAAGCTTTAGGAATCAACGTTACTGCAAATCCTATAAATATAAATATAAATATGATGACACCAATATAAATCCAAGGATTTCGACGAGTAGAGTTAAGGTTGTATTTTTCGTTGATAACTAATTTCTCTTTTTATTGTTGAAGCTATAACAGCTTATTAATACGCCTTTAAGATTAAAGCGCCGACAATTTTAACCACAATCTTTCACGCACCACATTTTTATAATATATTTAATAAGTTATCAGCAATTTTTGTTGTATTCAACATCGTATATAACTTTGCATAACAAGCCATGAAATATATGAGCCAACACATGGCTCGTTATGCATGCATTCCATCTAAATTAAAGGTAATAAAAACAATTTAATACCTTTAATTTGGAATAAACGAGCCTTAATAATATATTTAAATAACATGCCAATAAATTTGGTGAGTAATTCATTAGAAAACCTATGGCAAATAATTTATAGCTCATGCTTATAAAGCGTACAAAGAAGACGGTAGATTTTGTAATTTACATATGCTTTTTGATGTTTTAAGAAAAGAAATATACGGAAATTGGATCATAGTATCGTGCCTGCATATAAATTAGAACAACTTACTATTCAGGTTTGTAACCTTTAAATTCTTTTGTCTAAACTTTAAATACTTTGAGTAAAAAAGATAATACTCAATATATTGGTTTATAGTTAACAAATAAAAAGGCGAACCACTCCTGATTCGCCTTTCAATATTATTTACTTAGAGTTTCCAACTAGAGAGAATAGATTAGAAAGAATAGATTAGGACATCCATTAAGTTTAATAAAGAATAGACAATACATTACCTAAATAGCTTTGCGAAATACAGACGATGGTAGATATTGTGTTTTTCTATGAACTTATTAGGTTAATCTAGCTTGTGAAACGACAGACCAATGAATTTTACCCACACGAATACCAGCGAGATGCTGTTTAAGGGGATTTATAATATACTTAGGGTGTCAGTGAAATATTGCTGCTTGCTGTCGATGACCGCCAATCCATTGCTTACCTGTGTGGGCAGCAAAAGCATTAAGCTCTTCTAACGAGCCAACAGCTTGATGATATTTTTTACCAAAATGCTTGGCAAGTTGTAACCAATCGTCACTATTGATGCCTAAAGCCCTTAACAACGGGCATATTTTTTCATTAATCTTACCGCGCTTATCTGCTTTAATAATTTTTCCTGTTTCTTCTACTAGGGTTAAATAATCAAGGAGGGAGAACGCTATACCTTTAGGTGAATTTTTATGTTCCTTACCCATAAAACCCATTAAAGGTTTAGGGGTAAATGGTAATTTCACTTTGTTATTAATATAACTTGCTTTGTCATGAATGCGTTCAAAAATAGAGGTGTATTCTGCGGTTTGTACCGTATCTGCCATTTTCGCTCTTATGGGATTTAAGTCCACATAGGCCATACAGACAATTACTGCTTTTTCATCAAGCAGCGCTTGTGACTTAAACCGCCCTTCCCAGAATCTGCCTTTACAGTTATCTTCAGTATTGGCTTTACGGGCGATATATTCATTTAAGTTACGCATTAGCCAAGATAAATCACTTAAGCGACTTCGCCATTGATTGATAATCTCTTGCGCTTTATCAATTTCGGCTTGGCAACTGCTTTCTCCTTTATGTAATCGCTCAACTAATGGATGGCTATGATAAAGCTGCTGCCAACGCTGACAAACCTCATAGTCATTCCAAGCAAGTGCTTCACTTTCATCAATATACACAACAAGGTGATAGTGATTCGACATTACGGCATATGCCGCTACATCAATAGCAAAAATTGAGGTTAAAAAGCGAATACGGTCGACCATCCATTGCCTGCGGTGTTCAAAGTTTTGTTTAGTATAGTCATCTTCTCCGCATAAATAGGCACGGCGTACACAGCGAGAGATTAAGTGATAATAACGGGTATCTTGAAGGGATACTTGCTTACTGCGTGCTTGGGTCATGAAAAACACCTCTTTACTGCTGGTTATTTAACCATAGTAAAGCGGTGTGATTTAATCAATAAATTTTGGGTGTCCCAATATTTCATCCTCCAATATTTCATCCTTTCATCCTTTCATCCTTT